>CAZKOI010000033.1:0-18815 GCA_964554315.1 uncultured Enterobacterales bacterium
GACGGAGAAGGGAGCCGTCTGGCTTGATGCCGCGAAGGTCAGCCCGTACGACTACTTCCAGTACTGGGTCAACGCACACGATGCTGACGTTGGGCGCTTCTTGAGGTTGTATACGTTCATGCCGATCGAACAGATTGCGGCGCTCGAGGCACTTGAGGGCGCCGACATTCGTCAGGCGAAGGCCGTGCTGGCCTACGAGGCCACGAAGCTTGCCCACGGCGAGGCTGAGGCCATCAAGGCGCGTGATGCGGCGGCGGCAGCGTTCTCGGGCGGCGTGAGCGAGGACATGCCCACGGTGACGGTTACCCTGCCGATGCCACTCCTCGATGCGCTGGTGTCGGCCGGGCTCTGCAGCTCGAAGGGCGATGCGCGGCGGCAGGTGCAAGGGGGGGCGATTCGCCTCGGTGCGGACCGAGGAACGAGGGCCGACGACCCTCATGCGACCATTGACCAAGAGACCGTGGTCTGGCGGGGGAAGAAGAACTGCGTCAGGCTGGTCGCGGGTTGAGTTCGGCTACCACCAACCCAGGCGGGTCAGCTCTGTCGCGATAAGGTTCGAGACCGTTCGATGTCCGAGGTCGGTGAGGTGGTTGGAGTCGATGAAGGCTCGGTCGCCGACTTCGTCAAGCCGCGCCGCTGTGTCGAGGTAGTGCACATCCGCGCCCGACTCCTCCGCGACGTCCTTCATCACCGCGGCGTAGTGCCACAGGATGCGGGGGTCAGGGCGCACGCCCTCGCTCATCAGCAGTACCTTAGTGCCCCGAGACTTGGCCAACTGGACAATGTACCGGAGATTCTCGCGCAGTGATTCAGGCGGCACTCCGACGCCGCCGCCGGGGCGGACAGACCGGGCAAAGAGTCGGAGGGCTTGGTACAGACGGATGTTGTCCAGGAATGCGACCCCATCCGATAAGCGGTCGTTCTTCCAGGCCTCGTAGAGGTCGGCGAACGGCATCGGTGTCGGCAGGTTCTCGTTAACGCCCAAGTAGATCGTCCACACGTCACCCTCGAGCTTGTCTGCGTGGCCATCGAGGAACAGTCGGATGTGAAAGCTGGTCCAACCGCCCACACCTTGGTTCACCACCTCCGTGTTGCCGGTCTGGAGCTGGGCCAGGCGGGCAGGATAGAACTCGTCGAGTGAATCGTTCTGGAACGCACCGCCCGTTGATGATGCACCGAGACAGACCACCCGCTGCGCAGCCCGCTTCGGAGGGAGCGCGACGGGAAACCCTTTCGCCGGGTAGATGGAGGGTACCGCGCTGGCCATACCCTCAAACTGCTCAATGAGCGTGTTTATGGAGCCTGCGCCACGGTAAACGTCGGCTGCGTTCCACAAAGAGCCCATGTGGGTGAAGCGAACCATGACCTCTGTCGAGCCCATGAGGGCGGCCGCGAGCGCCAGCGCGCTGAGGTTGTAGTACCTGACCCGGCCAGGATGGACATTGACCCAGACGAGTCCGCCCAGACTCAGTCCGGCGAAGACCGTGTAGAGCCACCCCATGCCTCCAATGACGCCCCAGATGCCTGCGGTCAAGAGAGCGAACAGCAGCGTGGGTGCGAGGGCCCAAAGCAACCCGCGACTCAGCGCAAGCCGAATGGACCCAGCCACGGTGAATGCGCCGGTGGCCGAGAAGCCTGCGAGCCAGAGCGGCAGCCAGTCCTCGCTGCTCTCAATGAGGCGCATTGTCTCTGCGAGCTGAGCGCCATCCATGCCCGCGATGAGGACACCCGTCAGCAGGCCGATTGCCACGGCCACACTGGCCGCCCTCCACCAGCGTGCGGTGGCGAGCAGGCAGCCGAGCACCAGAACGCCAGTACCCAGGCCGAGCGCGATGGCAGGCAGGGTGACTCCAGGCGCGGAGCGTCCGTCTAGGGTGAGTGCCCGAACGCTGACTCGACGCAAGCCGGCGGTCAACGCAGGACTGCCGACACCATCGCTGGAGGCGCATGCGATGGCCTCCCCGTTAACCCTCGCCAGCCAGCCATTGTTGGCCCGCTCCATCGTCAGCTGCACCCAGCCTGGTTGGGTGGGGCCGGGAGTCCCTGAGCAAGGCAGCGCGTGTCCGACGCCCGTCGTGGTCAGGTGCCGGCCTGTGGGCGCACTTCCGGCCTCGATGACCAGGGCATCCATGGCACCCTGGACCCTAAAGTGAGGTGCGAGAACCAGCTTGCCGCTCTCGGGCATCCAGATCTCGGCGCTGAGGGAGGAGGCTTCGGAGCGCGCCAGCAAGGATTGATATGCCGCCAGACTGGTGGTGCCCCAGATGGGCGGGCTCTTGGCGAGCACGGCTTGGCTCACAAAGGGCTGACCCCGTGAGTGACGGGTCCAGCCATCCGGCGCTCCTGTGCGGCTGTCAGCGCGAGTGAAGCATAAGGCCATCAGCCATGCCATGGCGAAGGCGGCGAGTCCATAGAGGAGCTTAGGTTTCACTCAACCCCCGTCCGAAAGTCGTACCCTGTACGCTGCAGAAGCTCGACCATCGACGGATCAAGCGTCAGCTCGAGCGGTAGCGATTGGCCGGCTCGCGCCGAACGAAACCCATCCCATCGGCTCTGGAGCTGGGTCACGATCTCCGGGTGTGAGCCAGCGACGTTGGCCAGCTGTCCGGGGTCTTCAGCAATGTTGAACAAGCACGTGTTCACCAGCGGCTCGCCCAAGGGTTCGCCCGGTGCGGGGGGAGGCCTCTGGTTTTGCTCCCCAGGCGCACACAGAAAGTGTTGGCGAAGCAGGGTCCATGGGGGTGATATGACGGCACCGGGGAGGGTGCCGTGGCCCGTCCAGCTGGGATCTCCCTCGACCAAGGCGGTGGAGCGAATGGCGTCTGTTTGTCCGGTGAGTAGCCCCGCGGCGGAGAGGCCGTCGATTCCCGCTGGAACCTCCGCGCCGATAACCTCGAGGACGGTCGGCAGCAGGTCTGCCTGTGAGACCAACGCGGACACGATCTTGGCTTCGTGTTGGTTGGGCAACTTCATCAGCATTGGAATGTGCGAGACACTCTGGAAGAACCCCGCGCCGTGTAGAAGCTCGCCGTTATCGTCCAGGGTCTCCCCGTGGTCCGCCATGAGGATCACGACGGTTGGGCGCCCACGCGCGGAGATCGCATCCAAGACAATGCCGACGTCCTTGTCCATGCGCGCGACAGACTCGGCGTAGGTGTCTCTCCACACTCGAACCCCCTCTGCGCCGGCTCGTCGCACGGTGTTTTGGATGGTGAGCTCGCCTACCAGCACGAGTCCGGGTCGCATCTGTCCACCGGCCTTTCCAGGCATGGCCCGGTCTCGGGGGCGGTCACGCTGGCCCGAACCCTCTTCCCACAGCGCCTTCCTCACGCCGGTTTGGTCCTCCTCGGACCCGTCCTGAGTAATGACGAACGGAAAGTGGGCCGTCCGAGTATGAAGCATCGCGAACACGGGGCGGTCCGATGGCTGCGAGGCAAGCCACTCCGCGAGGGGCTGGGCTGTTGCGCCACCGGGCCCTATCGGGCCCGCTGTGTGTCGTCCGTCGGGAGTGTCTCTGGGCGGATCAATCACCACCATGCGCTGGAAGCCCTTATCGAGGCCATAATCGGGCCGAAATCCCGTCGCAGCATCGACGCTGAAGCCTCCTGTGAGGTACCCAAAGAGCCCCAAGATCTCGGGCAGTGTGCGAAATTTATCGGGAAGCCCTCGGCCCCAATTCAGCACCCCGGTGGTGCTTCCAAAGTTACCCGTCAGCATGGTGGTGAGGCTGCCCAGCGTGAAGTTCGCTCCCGCGTAAGCTTGATCGAACCGTGTCGCGTTGGCGGCGAATGCGTCGATACGGGGCGTCAGGCCGCGTGTGTCGCCGTACGCACCGAGGTGGTCCGCGCGGAGCGAGCATACGCTGACCAGGACGACGTCGCACCCCGGGCAGAGTGCGGTCGACGAGAACTTCGGTGGCTTGTCCACGGGTGGGGGTCTGTCCAGATCAACGGTGCCTGGCATGACGGTCTGGAGCGGGCGTCCCTGAGGTGGTAGGGGAGGCGGCGGAGGCGGTGCTGAGGTGGGTGTCACGGCGGAAGAGCGTTCGGCCACCGGCTGAGGACAGCCGAGCGCCAAGGTCATCAGGGTGACCAGAAACCATGTCGTCTGTCGCCCGCTCACGAGAAAAACTCCACAGGCCGGTATCATAGCGGAGCGGGCAAGAAGTTTGCTGACATGGTGTTGACCAAGAGGTGCTCAAACGATGTCATCGGGGTGCCGTTTACCGATGCATGAAGGGTCTAAGACATGCCATCGGGGTCACGCTGAAGGCGCTGGGCCACGGGGCTTTGCTGTACCTCGGCTTCTATGCTTTCGTCTATTTGGTCGCCCCGTTGCTGCGCGCGTACAACGCCGTCGCACCCATCTCCGTCCTCGAATGGGTTCTGCTCAAGCTACTCTTCGACTTGGTGGACATCCTGGCTCACGGGGGCGACGGGGACTCCATCCCTATGGCGGAGTATCCGGATGGCTGGGCCTCTGAGACTCCACGGGTCCGGCGCTGGGTGCCCGGGCGAAAGGGTGTGAGCCGCCCGCTTGTGGCTCACGCCTGCGTCAGCTCCCCTTTTCGGCCCATTCATCGAATTCCGCGCTTCGGCCGCACACCCCTGCGTTAAGATGGGAGCCGAGAGGTCTGGCCATGATGAGTGACGACGACACCCCAGCACAGGTCAACGAAAGTCCCGAGGAAGGGGTTCCACCCGAGCAAGGGATTCCACCCGAGCAAGGGGTTCCGCCAGGCCAGGGCATCCCGCCAGAACAAGGCATCCCTCCGGAGCAGGGACGCCTGCCTGGGCCGGACACGATTCTTCCCGGTCAGGGCATCGACGCCTCTTTAGGGCGACCCATCGGCGAGGGCATCCCCAAGGGTCAAGGTGTGGCACTCGGTGCGGGCATCGCTAAAGGCGACGGGCGCTCAGTGGGCGAAGGCATACCGAAGGGTGAGGGACGTCCCATCGGTGAGGGCATCCCAAAAGAGGAGGGCCAGCTCCCGACCGAGGACAGCATCCTACCCGGCGAAGGCATCATGCCGGAGCATGGCGTGATGCCTCCTCCTCTGGCGCAAGCGGATCCGTCCCCGCCCGATGATGAAGGCTCAGGTGGCGAGGGCGTCTGAAGCTGGCGCATCCAGGACGGCGAGCGAATAGGCGAGGGCTCCAACAACCCAGACCCCCGAGAAGGACCAGGTCATCGACACCAGGATGACCAGTGTCGCACCCGCGACAGAGAACAAGGCGTTTGTAGCCCACGCCCATGGGATCGATTCTTGGGGTATGCGGCGCAGGCCGTAGACCATCGGCAGGCCAAGCAGCCCACCGATGGGCACGCAAAGGGTCCACCCGACGACGACCCTAAGGGGCGTCGGGAGCTGGACCGCCCAGTCGGTGATCTCGGGAAGGGCGAGATGCAAGGCTAAGACCAAGACCCCGAGCGTGAGCGCAAGCCAGCGTATGGTGGACAGTCGATGCGCCAGGAGACTCGCTACGCCAGAGCTCAGGAGCATCGCGCCGAGGACCACGGAGAACGACAGCATGGGGTGTCCGAGAAGGAGGCTCAGCTTGTGCATCAGTCCCAGTTCGACCATGACGTATCCCATGCCAATTCCTGCAAAGTACAGCGTCTTCGTCGGTCGGCTCTCGCTTCGTCGGCTGACGAAGAGGAGAAGGAATGCCGCTACAGCCAGGGTGTACCCACCAAGTCCGAGGACCCACATGGGGTTGCCTTGAGAGATGTACGTGGGCTCCTTGATGCTTTGAAGCGCTCGGTCCGGCTGGGTCCACCGGGTGAACTGAAAGAAATACGGGCTCTCGTCAAAGGTCGGGGTGATCAGGCGCGGAAACCCCGCAATGAAGCGGTCGGGTTCATCGGTCTGGATGAATTCAGCGATGAGCCCTACATACGGACGATGGGGTGTGTACAGAACTCGAAAGCCGGCCGCTTCCGCCCAACTATGCAGAGTGACAGCTTCGGCCTCCGTGAAGCCGCCCGGTGAGAGGAGCGTGGCCACTTGATGGTCCTGCGATCCCAACGCCATCACCGCGGTTGAGAAGGGGACGTCGCTACGCGCTTCATGCGCAACCCGCAGCTGCACGAGCACGCGCAGCGCCTCCATCTCGGCGGCCATCCTCGTGATCTGGAGAATCCCGCCGGGGGCCAAGCGTTCGATCATTTCTCCGAAGGCGTCGGTGGTGTAGAGGTGGTTCTCCGCCAGCATGAACGCACCGGAGCTAAGGGCAGCCCAGGTGTCGATGCCGGTCATCTGCACAATGTCGAAGTCGGCGTCGCTGCGCTTGAGGGCATGGCGGCCCTCAGAGACTCGCAGCTGTACGCCAGGGTGTTGAAGCAGTCGGGCAGACCACTCCGGGCGATGGACGCGGTGCGCGTCGAGTACGGGCTGGTGCAAGTCGACGGCATCAACGCTTGTGGCCCCTTGGCCGAGTACCGCCCAGACATCGTCTCCACCGCCAAATCCGATGACCATGACGCGAGCGCCAGGTCGAAGGCGCGCCGATGCGGAGAACAGAGTGTCCTCAAGCGCGTCGGGCCAGTCTGAGCTCGCGCTGTGGTTGCTCAGCAGCGTGCTGGCTGAGCCGTCCTGCATGATCTCGATCTGATCCGGGATCGCTGAAGGGTCGATGGGCCTCCCTCGGGCACGAATGCTCGGCTGGTTGACCGATACCAGGTCGACTCGGCTTATGGGTGTCCATGTGGATGAAAGGACGGGCCGGGTGATCTTGCTGGGAGCGAGCGGTAGCAGCTGTCCCACAAGAACAGTCGTGATGGCCAAGGCGGCGGAGAGGGGCAGTCGCCTCGTCTGGATGACCGCGTGTGCGCCAATGGTGCACAGCACGATGAGTGTAATCGCACCGGCCATACCCAGAGAGGGGAGGGCCATCGGGACCCACAGGCAGGCGGCTCCTGCGGCCAGGAGATCGGCGCCATAGATGCGGCTCACGTCTTGTGGCCATGCGCCGAGGAGCAAGCCCATTACGGCTCCACACGTGAGGAAGGGTCCTAAGCTTGCGGTCGCGAACACCGCAAAGCTAGCCACGCCCTCCGCATCCATGGTGCTCAGGTGCACGGGGAGCAAGTAGAGGACCGCGATGGCCGCCGCCAGCACGACCATGTTGATGCTCAGCAGCGGCTGCAGCAGGGTCATGGGAGCCTCGGCCCAGCGGCGTCGGTTGACTCCGAGCCACGTCGCCGCCACGCCCACACCGAGCATTCCATTGCTCACGGCGAGGTGTCCGAAGTGGAAGTGGTACCGGAGGCTCGCCAATCGGGTCAGGAGGATTTCCCAACCCATCAGTGCGCTCGCCGTGAGCGCCATGCACAGCGTGAGTCGGAGACGCTGGCTCAAAGCATCCCGACGACCCTGACGTGCGCGTCGGTCATGTCAGCCGGTCCGTCTCCCCTGAAGACCACCTGCATCTCGCGGTCAATCAAGACCATCTGAGGCATGGCGGGCGTGTCCGTGTAGAGTCCCCAAGCGGTGAGGTCCACGTCGCAGAACACCGGGTAGGCGACGCCAAGCTCCTCCGTCCACGCCAGCGCATCAGACGGGTCGGTGCAATCTTTGAGAACCGTGACACTCGTGAAGCCGAGGGAGGCATGCTCGATATGGAATTCTTGGAGATCTGGAGCCAGACTCCGGCAAGCGGTTCAGGTGAAGCCGCTGAAGTCCAGCAGGACCACGTCACCGAGAAAGTCGTAGAGGTGGGTTGAGTCGCCGCTCGCGCCGGTCAGCGTGAAGTCGGGTGCGCACTCCCCGACCTGCGACCCGACAGTGGCGCCCTGACAGGGGTTTGCGGTGGCATCCGAGGTGGCTGTGTCCTCTTCGAGACCGTCCCCGCTGACCTCCGACCCTGCACAGTCGGGCGACCCTGCACAGTCGGGGTCGTCACAGTCCCACTTTCCGTCGCGGTCGTTGTCGGCCCCGTCAGTACACTCACCCGGTTCGTCTCCTTCGTAGTCATCGAAGGACGCCGACGACGTGTCCTCCCCGAGGCTGCTGGACTCGCTATCCAGAGAGCAGTTGCCTGCTTCATCCCTGACGAACCCACTCCCGCAGTCCGCTGTCTCCTTCGGCTGTTCGATACCGCAACCGTAGAGCAGCGCAAGAGCAAAAAGCTGGAACAAGGGGGGCCTCCTGTTGGTTGCAAACGGGGACGGGCCAATTATCCGATAACACAGGACCGCTCGCACCAAGAAAAGGAGGCTTTTCCATGAAGCTTTTCGCTCTCATCTCTCTACTCCTCACCGGAAGTGCCCACGCGGGGACCATCGTGGTCCAACCATCCCAGACCCTCCGCAACTCAACGGGCTTCCTTCGGTGCGCGCTCTGGGACAAAGGAGACGGCTTTCCCGGAGAGAGTGACAACGCCGTCCAGCTCGCGGAGTCGGCCATCTCCGGCCAGACGGCGACCTGTACCTTCACAGGCGTTGCGAAGGGCCGGTACGCGATCTCGATTCTGCACGACGAGAACAAGAACGGAAAGATCGACCTCAATATGATCGGAATCCCGACGGAAGGCTTTGGCGCGAGCAACGACACGCCGCCCGGACCGACCTCTCCCCCGAGCTTCACGGACGCAGCATTCGACTACAGCGGCAGCGACCTCAAGGTGTCGTTGCTAATGCGCTACATCCTCTAGCAACGTCGCTTTAGTCCGGTGCGGCTCCCTCTGCCGTCGAGGCGCTGAATCGGCCAACCAAGAGCGGGGCGTGTACTCAGTTGTCCCTCGCTGAGCGCGCCCGAACCAGCTGCTGAACCTCGTTTTTCAAGACTTGGTCGGACACGTCGCTGAGCATGGCAACAGAATCCTCGTCGGGGTCTTCCGCGATGATCAAGATCCCTTCGGCGATGCCGGACACGTTGCTTTGATAGCACTGAGATTGCATTGCATTCAAGAAATCGTTGAGCTCCGGCCACCAAGCCTCATGGTCTTCCGTCGCTCGAAGGAGATGGCCGCGGATCATGCCCTCGGAGAACGCGCAGTGTCCCGCCTGCGGCATGTGTGATGTGTGCTCGCGCCAGTCTTGGGTATTGAGGTGATGCTCGTCTCCCCAGCGCCAACCAAGCTCCTCGAAGAGTGTTTCATGGAGCGACTCTGGGTAGGTGGCGGCAAGATCAATGGCGTGGCTCATTTGGTGGCCGAAGCCTTGCTGGAGTCCGATCCGGATGCCGTTTGAGAGGTTCAACGCGCCCGTCAGCCTCGTGATTTCAGCGGCCTTGGCCACCACCGCAGCGGGATCGTTGCCGAGCTCGAGCACGACCGGGCGCATCAGTCCCTCGAAGAATAGACTCTGGTAGAGGACAGGAATTGATGTCTTGATCTCGGCCACCCACTCGGCGAGCGCATCGAATGGGATGCGTTCATGGTGGGCGGCTCCGTCAAAGAAGGGCATGCGTTCGACCTCAGGGAGCGCCATGCCTCGATCCGCGATCGCTCTCAGGCTGAGGGTCTCTGCGCACAGGGCCCCGTAGTCATGAACGGCCTTCCATCGCCGGGGTAAGTCCACCCGAAGGAGTCGCTCAGCGGCGGCCTCGGGGCTGTAGAGGTAAGGGTGAGGTGTCTCGACCTTGTCCAACAGGTACAGAGCGGTACCCAGGACCATGACAGTCAGCGCCAGCCTGTGCTTGGAGGGAGAGACGCTCAGTGGGCACCATCCTTCGCTGGGTGGCCTCCTCAGACCGTAGTCCAAGATTGGAGCGAAGGAGCAAGTAATTCCTGCACAAGGTGTGATTAAACCTGGCAAGCGCTCGTGACGGGTGCCCCGCACACCCCTGTGTGTCCTGCTTGGGGCGCTTCAGCCACCAGGGGGAGGACTCGTGGCGCTTGCCCGCTTGCTGTCGATGGCAAGTCGGGTCCGGGCCAGCTGGGTGACCGTCTCCTTCACGATGCTGTCCGATACAGGCTCCATCATCAAAGCAATCGCGTCCTCGGAATCTTCCGCGCTGATAATCAACGCCTCGGTGATACCCGAGACCGCTGCCGATGGGCATCGGTCTTGAGTTCCTTTCATGAAGCGCTCGACTTCGGGCCACCAAGGCTCACCATCAGCGAGTGCACGAAGGATTCGACCTCTCGCCATGCCTTCCGCGAAGGCGCATTGGCCGCCATCCGGTATGAGGGCAGCACGCTGTGCCCAGTCCTCGGCCACGAGCGGGTTTTCGTCTCCTGCTCGCCAACCAAGCTCTTCGTAGAGCGTAGAGTACAGCTCAGGGGGATACAGAGCGGCCAGCCTTATCGCTTCCTCCAGGTTGTCCCCGAAGCCTTGCTGTAGACCGATTCGGATGCCGTTTCCGAGGGCTTTGAGTCCCGTCAGCGTGGTCACCTCACGCGCGAGAGCGAGCACGCGATCGGGCTGATCGCCATACGCTCGGGTATGGGTCAGCAGGATGCCGTCGAAAAAGAGCGGCTGGTACAGCGCAGGAATGTCCCGCTTGATGGCGGCGACGTACCCCGGAAGGTCATCAAAGTTCACCGGAGCGTGATGGGCTGCACCATCAAAGAACGGGATCTGCTCGATGTCAGGCAGGAGGGAGGCTCGTGCGGTGAGGTCTCTCAGGGGCAGGGTCTGTGCACAGAGCGCGCCGTAGTCATGTACCTGCTTCCATCGACGCTCCTTGGGGATGCTCATCAGGCGGTCTGCCGAGACCTGCGGGCTGAAGGCTTGTGGATGAGGAATCTCAGGCACATTGGCCAGCTGCTCGGCGGGTGTCATTGGCCGGTAGGCTTGCTCACCTGCCTGCTCGATGCTTGGTGGCTGGGGTTGAGGCCCAAGATCGGCCTTCTCAGCGGCCCGCTGCTCGCCTTGGGCGCACCCCGCCGTGAAGAGCAGCGCGCCAGCAATCCTCTGCACCGAGGCTACAGTCGTGGCGCGGGTCAATGTTGGAGACTTCTCGACTTGCATGGGTGAGTCCTGTACCCTCTTAGTGCTTGAGGTGGGAAATGTCTCGGTGACGAAGGCTCGGCACGCAGCGAAGAGAGGGGTGGTGTTGGCCGCCGTGGCGGGTGGTTGCGTCGAGTATGGGGTGAAGTCGGGCGCCACTTTCCCTTCGTCTGCAGCGTCGCCAGACGAGGACACCCACGGTTCATCCGTTGACTCGGGCGAGATGTCGGCTCCCTCGGACCCACGCGAGCCCGATGGAGAAGAGCCCTTCTCATATGGCTGGCACATCCTCGATGAAGGTGAGCATGTGCCCACCCTCGATCCTGCCCATCCGGTCACTACCCATGGCGATGTCGATGGCTTCTGGTACGAGCCCTCGGGGTACCACGCACTCATCGGTAGCGCGGATCGCGAGGCAGACTTTGAGTCGATGCGAGACTACGTGCTCGCGAGGGTGCCCGAGCCGAATCATCCGATGGGGAATCTTCATTACTACGCAGACTCGACCTTGAGGCGGTTCGAAGAAGCCACCTATACCTATGTCTTGGCAGACTTCATGCTCGGTCCGACGGACGACGCTAACGAGTACCGCCTCGGACTCTCCGCCGTCGACGATGGCCTGTTGGTCCTCGTCAATGGTCACCAAGTGGGTAGGGTCACCCTCGACGAGGCGGGCCAAGAGTGGGCCCTCGGGCCCTACCTGCGTCTTGCAGAGAGAAACACGCTCATTGTCATCCTGATGGACAATGACGAGCGCAACAAGTTCATCCAAGACATGGCCTTCTTTAAGGGCGACATCATGGTGGTCGGGGGACCCCTCTAGGCGACGCAAGCCCGCCTCAGTCTATTTTTGCCAAGCCCGTCGGGCCTTGCCCTTTATGCGTCGTCGAACCACGGCCCTCACCTCCGTCCGAACCGCTTCATCATCCACCCTTCCGATGGCAGCAGAGGCGGCATCGCCCGACCCGGTAGCGCTGATGAGGACAGCCTCAGCGATGCCGGAGATACAGCTCTCGTGACAAGCCGTGTCGATGGTCTTCATGAATTGGGCAATCTCTGGCCACCAAGTCAGGTCCTCTGCGAAGGCGCGGAGCAGGCGACCCCGAATCATTCCTTCTGCAAACGAGCAGCGACCCGCCTCGGGAATCCGAGCGGCGAATTCAAGCCAAGCCGCCCCCTCCAGCGCGTGTTCATCTCCCCACCTCCAGCCGAGCTCTTCGAATAGGGCTGGCTGAACTCGAGCCGGATAGCGTGCAGCGAGATCCGTGGCCCGCCGCATGTCGTCGCCGAAGCGCTCCTGGAGGCCAATCCTGATGCCATTGAAGAGGTTCTCAGACCTCGTCAATTTCTCCAGTTCCTCAGCGTGAATCATGACCAAGTCGGGGTCCTCAGCTTCGGAGAACGCGATGGCCTTCATGAGGCCGTCAAAGAACAGTTCATGATGGTTCGCCGGTATGTACCTTCGGATCTCATCCACGCGCCCAGCCAAGTCATCGAGGGGATCTCGCTGGTGGTGAGCGGCCCCATCGTAGAAGGACTTTCGATCCGTCACCGGCAGGGCGAGTCCGCGTTCTCCGATTTCTTGGAGTTCAAGGGTCTCTGCACACAGCGCACCGTATCCATGGATGGCCTTCCAGCGCGCGCCCTCGTTCACCCTCAATAGCCTCGCTGCAGCGGTCTCGGGGCTGTAGACGTAGGGGTGGGGGGTCTCAATCTGGTCGAGCAGGTATAGGGCTGTTCCGAGGCCGCATACCACCACCAAGAACCTTCGGATGGACTTACCTGCGGTCAACAGAGGACTCCGTCTGCCCCACTTTGGTGAGCGGTCTCGCTTGAAGGGGGGGCTTTGTCATGAGACACGAGCGGTGCTGGCCCGAGGCAGGCACGGGACCGAATCGGGATGGGCATAGCCTAGTCCACCTCGACCAATGCATGAGTGAAGGTAAAGCGCTCGTCGTTGGCACTGACATCAATCACCCTCAGGGTGTTCCTATCGTCCCAGGTCGCGTCGGTGACGTGGACTTCGATGCCACCGCGATCCCAGGTGCTTGATGTCGACCAGTGGAGGTGTCCTGCGAGGTTTGCCCACAGGACATCGGCGTATGGGGCGAGTGTAGAGACCACATGGTCTGCCTCGTCTGCGGTGAGTCCCCCGATCCCCTCGAACAGCGGCATGTGGCTGAGGAGAATCACGCTGTCAGTCGGTCGTGTCCCCAGTGCATCCAGCTGTTCCGTGAGCCACGGCCACGTACCTCCTGTGAAGTTGTGAAGGTCCGGGGTCTCACCCCAGATGGAGCCGCGCTCTCGGCTGTTCCAGTCGACGGCCAAGAAACGAATTCCACCGAATTCGAAGGAGAAGTTCTGCAGCCAGCTGTGGACCTCCCGCTCGGGGTTCCACACAGGGGTCGGTGCGATCGAGAACGATGAAAGGGACCCGCTCAGGTCCTGGAGCTGACCCTCAAAGGTGGCGTGAAAGAGGCTCTCTTCGCCGGCTTGGATGACGTTGTCGCCCATCACAGGAACCCACGGCATGCTCAGGCGTTCCAGTGCAGCATGGGCGGGACCAAAGCCCTCGCCCCAGCAGATGTCTCCGAGGATGACAGTAAGCTTGATGTCTCGCTCCGATGCGTGGGCTTCGACCCAGTCCACCGCGGCCTCCAGCCGATCGGCATGTTCGCCAGGCCCGGTGACGTGGGGGTCGGCGATGACCGCCATAGAAAACCGATGCGTGAGTGGTTCGGGGGAGGCGGTATCGGTCATCTCGGCAGCCTCGGCGGGCGCAGAGTCTCGGCTCAGGGAGGGAGACGATACACAGCCCGTGCCACCCACGGCCCACAGAAGCAGCGCCGGAGCGATGGGTCGTAGGCTGACCGGCACACGACTCATCGACGGCTCGGGTCAGGGGTGAAACGCAGACGGGTGAGGGTCGTGAGCGCCGTGACTCCGTCGACCCAGCGGATTTTCTTCCCTTCAGCGATGGAACGCTTGCTGTAGGAAATGGGGACCTCCACAATCTGCTCGCCACGTCTTCGGGTCCAGGCGGTCAGCTCGGGGCAGAGCTCGAAGCCCGTCGAGCGGAGCGGAAGGCTCTTGAGGAACGCCGTATCGAACGCCTTGTAGCAGGTGGGCTCGTCCGTCAGCCGACAAGAAAACAAGAGGTTGGCCCACTGCGTCACCATGAATGAGCCGATTCGAAACGTGTCGATGGGATATTCGTTCGCCCTGTTGAGGACCCTCGACCCATAGACGACCCTGGCGCTTCCACGGAGGATAGGCTCGATGACCTTTTCGTAGTCGGATGGGGTGTACTCAAGGTCCGCGTCTTGGATGATGGTCACGGGGTGGAGAGCACGCGAGATAGCCTTCCGTACCGCCGCACCTTTACCCTGGTTGGTGCTTTGGAAGATCACCTCGAGTCTGGGGTCGGTCCCCCGGAGCGATCTCAAGATATCTTGGGTTCCATCTGTCGATCCGTCATCCACAATGACGACCTGTGCCACCATTGACTGTGCGAGAACAAGCTCGACAATCGATCGGATTGTGTCGCGCTCATTGAACGCTGGCATGAGCACGGACAAGCTCAAGGCACGCCCCCTAGCGCCGCCGCCCTCGCGCTGTGCTGGTCGGCGAGTGCGGCGTCACCAACCCGGCGCGCCAGGCTCTCTAGGTTGGCGTGAACCCACCATCGGCCCGGCCAGGCCTCGGCGAGACCCTCGAAGAAGCGTATGCCCCGAAGCGCTTGGTCGGTGGAGTGCCAGAACGGAGCGATCACGGGAACGATGCTCCGCTCAAGTGCGGTCGGATTGATGTCTCTTGCCTGGAGGGTGTGCTCAAGTGCACGCTCCCATTCACCGAGACCCGTGTAGGCGTGGATGAACCTGACGTGGATCCAGAAGGGCGCGTGGCTGAGCGCAAGTGCATTCTGGAGATCATTCACCGCGCGCTGGTAAGCCCCCACCTGCAGGTGATGCCCGGCCCGCGACTCGAGCGCAAGCCCGGTGTACGCGTCCCGCTGAACAGCCAGGTCAAAGAAGTGGGCAGCGAGATCGTGGTTCCCCTTGAGGTCCTGCACAATGCCCAGGTTGGCGAGCACCACGGAGTTGGTCGGTAGGTAAGACAGAGCGGCATTGAAGTGAGCCTCAGCCTGCTCTACGTCCTGGTTCTTCAGGTGATGGACGCCCATGTTCGTGTGGGAGCGCCAGGAGGGTGCTCGCTCAACGGTGTCGCGCCAGTAGCTCTCCCATGTCTTAAAGACGGGGTTCCGCTTAACCGTCAACAGGGCGAGGGCGACGAGCACGGTGACGCTAAGGCCTGCTGCAAGGTAGCGAGAACGACGAATGACGAGCGCAGCGATGGGGACGGACCAACACAGTGAGAGCAGGGCCATCGGGAGATAGGGACGATGCTCGTTGACCATCTCGGTGAGTGGCAAGAACGATGAGTGAGGAGAGATCAGCGCAAGCGTGCTGATGACCAAGAAGCCGTAGACGGGGCGGACCTTGAAGACGAATCCGACAACGATGGCCACCAGGCCCCACCCGTAGGCGGCCGCCAGCGGTTTGGGCATGATAATGCTCGAAAAGATGGGGTAGGCCAGGTTGTCGGCAATGAGGTCGACGGGCATCCACCACTGGCGGATGTAGTGCCACCAAGCGGTCAGCTGGGTGACGAAGTACGTCAAGCGTGTCATCGCCGGGTCCTGCCGCGACATCTCCAGGAACTCGGGGAGGAGGGCGACTCGTAAGACGGCCATGAGCCCTGTCACGGCGAGGAATGGTGCGAGTATCTTCAGATTTTGAAGATTGCAGGCCCCGAGCGTGGACGCCGCAAGCCCTCGGCTCCGGTCGGAGCGCTCCGCTTGCAACATGATGAGCCACATCGAGAAGACACCCAGTGCTGCCACGGCCTCGATCTTGGTGAAGAGCGCGAGCGTAAAGAGCACCGCCGCCATGCGGTATCGGGCCGTCATGAAGCTGATGATGCTGGGGAGCAAGAATGCCGCGGTGAGGAGCGACGAGCGAGCCCAGAGGTAGTTCACGACACCGGTTGCAGTGGGGTGGACCAAGAAGACGCCGCCAATGAACACCGATATCCACCGTGTATGTTCGGGCGAGGGGTTCGACACCATGCGCGGAAGAAGGACGGCCGTCAGCACGGACAAGCTCACTGCGTTCAGGGCGTGCAGCATGACCTGAGTGAGGTGCCACGACCACATGTCGAGACCGCTGATGCTGTGGTTTAGTGCGTAGGTCACCTGCAGGATGGGACGGTAGTCTCCGTTGGCTCGAAGCGCCGTCAGGGTGAACGGATCGACGAAATAGCGCGGGATGAACGAGAGGCTTCGAATCCACGGGTTGTCCTGCAGGCCATACGTGCTGTCCATGTGGAATTCATGGTCGAAGTTGCTCGCGTAGAGGCAGGCTGTGATTGCGCTGAAGACACAGAAGAGCAGGTATGGCCGTAACGATTTGGCGAATCCCTCCATGCTCGGCTCGGTCGACCTCACTCACCGTCCAGGCGTGCGAGCGCCTCGCGAGCAGCTTGCCCGTCGGCTTGCTCGCCAATGGCTTGGGCATTCTCCAAGACGCGACTCCATGCGTTCCTTGCAGCCTGTCGTTGGCCTGAGCGCTCTAGGGCTACGGCCAGCTGGTACGATGCACCATAGTGCGAGGGCCACCCCGTCAGCACTTCTTGGAAAAGGGGTACGGCACGATCGGGTACCTGTTGGTTGTGCAGCAGGTCCACCCCTTCATTCATGACACTCGAGAGGCTTGCGATGCGGACATCGAGGTCGGAGATGCGCGCCGCCGCCCACTGGGCAGCCTCTATGTCGCGCGTTCTCTCGGCCTCAGGAAGGACTGCACTCCAAGCCTGTCGGGCGACCTCAAGATCAAGCGCGAGATCGAGCGCCCTCGCGCGCTGATATCTCGCCCCGTAGTGCCCGGGATTAATCGCCAAGACACGGTCGAAGCGCTGAAGAGCAAGCGAAGCGGATGCCGGGTCATTGAGCAACTGCACACCCTCGTTCATAAGGTGTTGAACACCTTGCTCAGCCGGCGTGTTCAACACCGCTTGGGCCTCAGGTGCAGCCTGGGTTGTGGTGTAGCCTGGGGTCTCGAGGTCGAAAAAACCCCAAATTGCGATGAATACCAGCGTCAGCAGTGCCGCCTGAATCATGGGTCGACGAAGAGAGGGCGTGGCTGGAGTCGGACGGGTGTCGTCTTGCTGTGTCACGTGTGGGCCTCAGGAGAGAAGGTGTTTCCGAATTCCAGGGTTTTGGAAGCGCCAGATAACGTTGTCAATGAAGTAGTGGTGGACGTTGATGAACAGTGCAGCAGCGGCGAAGAAGAACCAAACGCCGAGGCGATCCTGCGTGTTCAGCCAGTGGTCAATGCTGTTGGGAGCGAGCTCAAAGGCGACGAATCCTGCCGCAACCAGCGCAAGTCCGAGCACACCCCCGCGGATGGACGTGTCGTGAGGTGCGATGGCCTCGCCTCGGCTTCGCTCGATCTTGTACACAAAGGTCAAGTACTGTACCGAGTGGAAGAAAGGCACGATCCAGAGGTAGAACTCCGTCTGGACGAAGATGGGCAACCACCACAAGATGAAGGCCACGGGCGCCACCAAGGTATTGGTCCCGGGCCATCGTCCTGACACGCGCTTTTGGTCTCGAAACATCAGCAAGCTGGCGGAGAGCATGTACGCGAAGAAGATCATTGCGACCAGGTTGAGCCACGGCGGTAACCCGAGGGTCACGTAGTCAATCCCGTGTGAGTCACGGACGAGGTCGCCGGTGTTCGCCCAGGCAAAGCTGCAGAACCAGACCGAGAAGAGGGTCATCCTGACCAGAGCCCACTGCCGCGGAGCGAGCGTGTACCCGTCGAAGTGTGCCATCACACGCATGCATCCATAGGTCTGCTTCGCATAGTGCCAACCCACTGTGAAGAACATCACCTGAAGCAAGATGTTCATGATCTCTTTGCCCATCGTTGGGGCGAGTCCCAGCTGATTGGGAAGCCCGAGTGCGCGCACGAGGGCATTTAGACTCGGAAGGGCACCTCCAGGTGTAGCCACATCGAATGTGAGGTAGGCGCCGGCCAAGGAGACAATGAGAGCGATCGGGACCAAGATGAGCTGAAACCAGTTTCCAGCGACGAAGGATGCACCTTGTCCGTAGGCCAGCTTGTAGCTGGCCATAAAGTGCGGGTAGTTGCCGACCAGTGCCACTGAGCCAGAGACAGCCAGGAGGTTGACGAAGTGGTGGTCCACCGCCCAAGCGCTGCGCCCCTCACCTTGGAGGGTGAACATCAGCGCCCAGAGGACAATGCTCGCACCGCCCAGCAGCCAGAAATCAATCGCGGGAGTCGTGAGCGCGGACGATCTCTGGTGTGCGTTCATTCTTACGGTGAGGGAGCTCAGTAGCAGATGTACATGAACAGCGTACGGATTTCGTCGTCGATGTCAGGAGACATGAGCATCAGCTCCGGTGCGTAGCCTTCCGGACAGTCGCAGTAGCCAGACATCGGGTTGGCGGTTGTGCAGAGTCCGTCATCGGATTCGACAAACATTCCACCCCAGCTGGTTCCATCCCTTCCGGGAGGTCCTTCGGGGCCTTCAGGGCCTCGCAGAGCGCTCGCCGCGCGCGCACCGAGCTTCACGGTCCGGTCACCGAACCAGGTCGGACGGCTCGACTCGGGTCGCATGAAGAACGGTCCGGGCCCAGCATCTGGCTCGAGGTCGTCCTCGTCACCGAAGTCCACGGGGATCAACATGATCTCACCGCCGCCACCGCCACCGCCGCCGGAGATACCTGACGTACCCGATGGTCCGGGAGGTCCAGGAGGCCCGGGTGGTCCGGTGGGTCCGGTGGGTCCGGTGGGTCCGGTGGGTCCGGTGAAGCCGCGAGGTCCAGCGGGTCC
>CAZKOI010000034.1:0-18806 GCA_964554315.1 uncultured Enterobacterales bacterium
TTCGATGGGACCCCAGCCCAGATCGCGCTGTTCACCGCTCAGGAGCAGCACATAGTGGGCCCGACTGACGTCACTCAGCAGGGGTGCGGGGTGGCCGATCATCTGCTCGGCAGCCCACAGGCGAGGGCCACCATTCATGCAAAGCTCAGAGAAGATGTTTCGCGTACCGGCGCCCATTCCAACGGCGAGTGAACGGACCAGGCTCCGGGTCGAGCGCTGGACGGGGTCGCCCAGGTAGAGGCCGAGCGCGTCGGGTCCGCTGCGTCGTCGGATCTCGCGCAGCTTTGCTCCGATCTCACGAAGGGCTTCATCCCATCCGACGGGCTGGAGGTGGCCACCGACCCGCTTCATCGGCTCGGTAATTCGGGTGGCATCGTTCACGGCACTGAGGGACCGGGTGGCGATATCACAGACGTAGCCCGTGCCGACAGGGTCGTTCTCGTCTCCCTGAAGGCCGATCAAGCGACCCTCGCTGATCTCTGCCTGGAGGCCGCACCGCGAAGAACACAGCCGGCAAGTCGTCGGTTGAAGCATCATGACTGCACCATGGCACGAATAACGGTCTCGAGCATGGAGGAAAACGCGGAATATCCGCGGGCTTGCTCGAGCAGGGCCTGAGCCGTGGCTCGGGAGCGCAGGTGCTGCAGGGCCTGGTGGAGGACGGGGGTGGCGTCGGGTCCCCACGCCGCAGCGACCATGGCCACCACGGGGGCGCGCGGGGAGTGCGTCAGCGTCTCAGCGATCGCGAGGCCAGCCGCTTCGAGGTGGCCGTGCGCAGCCAGCGCGGAGGCCGGCTCGGGACGGCCCGTCTCACCGGCCACCATGATGAGGCCTGGGAGGTGCCCCGCCTGGGCATGGGCCCAGCAATTCTGTGTGAAGGAGGGGTGGCCGATCGCCGCCGTAAGATGGCGATGACCGGCGCTATGACCCTCGATCTTGCGCGACATGGTGACGATCCAGCTGCCGGCAGGATGACGCCGAGCGGCCGCCTCCAGTACCTCGATCGCGGTCTCTGAATGGAGCGTTGCCAGCCTTCCATAGAGGCCGTTGGGGGCCAGTGCTGTCTCGAGTACGGGCGCGAGTCGGATTGCCTCACGGACCCATGCCGCGCTGGACGGTGCGTGCGCGCCGACCAGGACGTCGGCCAAGGCGACAGGATCCCGATCTCCCAGGCCGGCTAGCGCGGGCCCAACGTCTACCCCTGCTGCGAAGTCGCTCAGGATGCGGTCACGGATCAATGAAAGATCACGGCGGGGGTTGAGGTCAGCAATCGCCGTCATGGGTGCACCCCGCAGCGCTGGAGGAGGCGCTCGGGCTGAACCGAGGTGACAGGGTGTTCTGCGCCGACGGCGACGATGTCCTGAATCCGTTCCTCGAGGCCCAGCACTCCGGGCAGCTGGCCAGGACGGCCGGGTTCGCCCAGCAGGGGATGGTCACCGGTGGCCAGCGGGGAGAGCTTGCCCGCGCGCAGCGCCCAGACGCCGCCGAGGCCCATCCCTGCGATGCTGATGTCGCGCGCATCGGACGCCGCCAGAAGGATGCTCAAGTCGTCCCCTCCGCGCGGCCCGAGGTCGAGGGCCTCCATGGCGACGATCGCCGCCCAGGTGCTCGAGAGTGCAGCCGGACCCCCGCTGCTGGGATCCAGGCTTACGCGCTCCACCGCGTGCTCCAGGCGGCGCGCCGCTCGAAACGCGGTCTCCACGTCAGCACGGCTCGCGACCCGACCCGCGACGGAGAGCGAGACGGGGCCGAGCGACCGCTGCACTGCGAAGTGGCCGACGAAGGGCAGCCGCCCCGGAGCACCGTGGAAGTGTGCGCGGATCTGCATGATAGAGCCCTAATCGTCGGACCCTCGAGGTGCTCGAACTATGCGTCGATTTGTCGGTCGATGATGGTCGCGATGCCCTGACCGAACCCGATGCACATCGTCGAGAGGCCGTAGCGTTCGTCTTTCTCTTCGAGGACGTTGAGCAGCGTGGTCATCAGACGCGCGCCAGACGCACCCAGCGGGTGACCGAGCGCAATGGCGCCGCCGTAGACGTTGACCTTGTCCATGTTCATGCCGAGCTCCCGGCCACAGCCGAGGGCCACGGAGGCAAAGGCCTCGTTGAGCTCGATGGCGCCGAGGTCTCCAACGGTCAGTCCGGCTCGATCGAGGGCCTTGCGGGTCGCGCCAATCGGTGCGGTGAGCATGATCGTCGGGTCGACGCCAGCGGTGGCCATGGAGGTGATCTTGGCGCGCGGCTTGAGTCCGTACTTCTGGACCGCATCCTTCGAGGCCAAGAGAATGGCTGCGGAGCCGTCGGAGATCTGGCTGGAAGAGCCCGCGGTGATCACGCCGTCCTCCTTGAAGGCGGGCTTCAGCGAGCGGAGCTTCTCGACGGTGGTCGCGCGTCGGATACCTTCATCGTTGGCGAAGGCGAAGTCGCCCTTCTCCTCGGTGTGGACGTCGATCGCAACGACCTCGCGCTCGAACTTGCCGGCATCGTCGGCCGCCGCCGCGCGCTTGTGGCTCTCGTAGGCATAGGCGTCGAGGTCTTCACGGCTGAGCTGGAAGCGCTCAGCGACGAGCTCGGCTGAGAGACCTTGGGGGATGATGTTGTACTTCCAGCTCATCTTGGGGCTGGGGATCACCATCTCGCCTTGCAGGAACATGTCGGACCCCATCGAGATGCGGGACATGCTCTCGACGCCAGCGGCGATGACCAAGTCCTGGTGTCCGGAGGCCACGCCCATCGCGGCGAAGTTGAGCGCTTGCTGGCTCGAGCCGCAGAGTCGGTTGACCGTGGTGCCGGTGACGTCCACCGGAAAGCCGGCGATGAGCGCGGCGTTTCGAGCGACGTTGACGCCCTGCTCGTGCAGCTGGGTCACACACCCCATGACGACGTCGTCGAGCTCGGCGGGATCGATGCCCACGCGAGAGACGATCTCGGACAGGGTGGCGGCGGCCAGCTCGTCTGCTCGGACGCCCGCGAGGGCGCCGTTGCGTCGGCCGACGGGGGTTCGGATAGCGTCGATGATGTAGGCTTCGCGCATGGCAGCAGCTCCTCGAAATGAATGACCATTCAGGGGTACCCCGCTGCGTGCAGAGGCGCTACAGGTTTGTGAGGGCCCGTCGGCCCGGTTAGATCAGCCCAACGACCGTCGCGCGGGGCGCGACACGGAGACCACATGCAGACGATTCTCTGGATTTCAGGCGGACTTAGCGTGGGACTGGGCATGGTGACCCTGATCTCGGGCGGCTTCAATCAGCCCCACGGCGAGGTCGCGGTGAGCTTCTCCAAGCTGGGTTTTGATGCCCTGCCGGTGCTCACCTTTCCGACGCCTGCCATGGTCGGGATCGCCCTCATCGCGATCGGTGCAGCCATGATGATCAAGGTCAACGCCACCGCCTGGAAGCAGACGGGCGGCTACTGACCCCCGACGCGCATGGGTGTTCGCAGCCGACTCGGTCCCCGCCTCGACCTCGATGGTCTGGGAGGCGAGATTCGCACGCGCCTGAAGCGGCTGGACGACGCGCTCCTTGACCTCGCCGCAGGGCCGGGCGTGCCCGATGACTTCGACCCGCACATCTACCTGGCGCCGGGAATTCCTCGGGTGAGGCCCGTGCTGGTCTTGCTGAGTGAGCGCGCCACGCGGGCGCACGTCGCCGGCGCTGAGGCCGTCGAGGATGACGCGGAGGTCACCGAGGATGTCGCCGTGGCCGCCGAGCTTCTGCACCTGGCGATCATCGTCCACGACCGCACCCTTGGGCTGCCGGGGGGGCGTCGCCGGAGAGCGGCTCGACGACTCCTGGGGGCGGTGGGCTGGCTCGGCGCCAACCACATGACGCTGCGGGCGCTCGAGCTCTCACGCCATGCGCCGACCCCGGAGCTGGTGGGCGACGTGCTCGACACGCTTCGGGAGATCGCGGACGGCCATGTCCTCAGTCAGTCGATTGAGGGTCGGGTGGCCACACCCGATGAGTGCCGCGAGCTGGCCTCGGGCTACACCGGCGCTGTCTTTGACTTCGCCTGCCGGTCCGGAGCGCGCATCGCAGGCGGCGATCGCGCGGTCGTCAGCGGGCTGGGTCGGTTTGGGCGACATGCCGGGGTGGCCTGGCACCTCGCCGACGATCTGGCGGTGATGTCGGCCCCGGAGGACGAGCTGGCGGAGGCCATAGAGGATCGCCTCCAGAAGCACAGCCCCAACTATGCGGTGAGCCTCGGTGCGCTTCACGATCCGCGCATCGCTGAGATCTGGATGGACTTCCGACGGGGTCGAGTCGATGTAGACGGCGCCCATGAGTTGAGAGATCGGATTGTCGACGCCGGCGTCCTGACTCAGGGGCGACGCCAGCTCGCCGAGCAGTCCTGGCGGGCTCGAAACGCACTCAACACGCTGCGACCGAGCCCTGATCGAGACGCGCTAGACACGCTGGTGGCCAACCTCGCCAAGTAGGGCTCAGGGGCAGGCGTAGCCGCCGTCTTCGTAGCCCAGCACCTCAAAGCTCGCGATGAACACCTTCATCCGGTACCACTCATCGGGTGCACCGGCGCTGTCGGGCCCCGGGTTGACCTGAATGTTGACGGTCTCTCCGGGGGCAATCTCGATGTTCTCGATGCGCGCATTGGGCTCGGCCTCCGGGTCGGTCTCGGTCTCGGCCAGCACGCTGCCGTCCGCATCATAGACGGTGACCCTGGGACTCGCCGACGCCCCCCACAGGTGGCTGTTGGCGCAGACCACGACCCACTGCGCGGGCTCCCCCTCCGAGTTGTCGCCGCTCGCATCCTCGGGCGCCGAGATGCTGAACCAGTCGTTGTCCCCCGCCTCGTTCACGAAGCCCTGAATCGCCCCTTGCGAGAAGGCCTTTCCGGCCGAGTTGACGGTGTCGGTGGTGGGGATCGGTGTGGCCGTCGAGGCCATGCCGTTGTCCTCCTCCTCCCAGGGGATGTTGCCGCCCTTGTTGTCGGCGTTGAGCAGCAGGTAGAACCAGTGGTTGGGTCCCCCGCCACCGTCCGCGTCCGAGGCGGCGATGACCCACTGGCCCTGGGTGAGGGCGGGGTACTTCATGATGGCGGATGGGCCCACATCGACGGAGGTCGCGACCTCGAGGTCATCGGGCGAGAGCAAGGTCACCATGGGGGTGGCGTCGGAGCCGCTCAGGTCCGCGATGCCGTCCACCAAGAACAAGCCGTCGGTCCAGGCGTAGGGCACGCCGTCGGGGTCGGCGTCGATGTCGGGATTGAGGTTGTCGTTGTCGAAGAGCACGGCGATGTAGTCCACCTCCCCCGGCTCATCGATGAGCACCCCCACGCTGCGCCAGCTGGTGGTGGACATCTGCACGCCGGTCGAGCCGCTCGCGTCGAGCTTGATGGGGTCCTCGAGGCTCGAGGCCATGTCCTTGGTGCCGGAGCGACGGATCACCTCGAGGCGATAGCCGTAGTCGGGACCGCTCAGGCTGCCGCGTCCGCTCCGGGCGTTGGCATCCTCGACCACCAGCACGTAGTCGCCGGCGCGGCTCAGGTAGGCGTAGAGGACGGCATCCATGTCCGAGACCGTACCGCCGTTGGCGTAGCCGTCCGCGCTGGTCACCACCATGCCGTCGGGATCGTACAGGGTGAGGAAGGTGTCGGGCACCAAGGCATCGGCGGGCGTACCCTCAGGGATGTCGTGCCGATCGATCGTGGCCCGAATGAATTCGCCGCCGGATGACACAAATCGCCAGTAGTCTTTGTCGCCGTCCAGGTTGATGTGTCCGGTGACGCTGTTGTCGTCATCGGAGGTGCTCGCGGCGATGTCCTCGGCCTCCGAAAAGCCATCCGAGCGATCCCCGAGGACGCACTCCTCCTCCTCACAGATCTCATAGGCCGCGCAGTCCGTGTCCGCATCGCAGCCTTCGTCCACCACGCCGGTGGGATCAGGAAGAACCTGCTCCTCTCCAGAAGCCGTCTTCTCGCTGGAGGTGCAGGCGACGAGTAGTGTGGTCAGGAGTAAGCTTCGCATGTGGATTCCTCGTTTTCCCTTGCGAATGGTAGCACCTCAAGTGAAGAGAGGGGCTCGGAGAGCACCATGTCGACTCGCGTACTCACAGGAATCAAGCCCACAGGCATGCCTCACATCGGCAATCTCTTGGGCATGTATCGTCCGGCGCTCGCGATGCAGAGCGAGGCGGAGTGCTACTTTTTTGTCGCGAGCTACCACGCGCTCACCACCCTGCGTGACCCGGCGCTGCTGCGCCAGCAGACCATCGATGTGGCGGCCAACTGGTTGGCGCTGGGGCTCGACCCGAGCCGGAGCGTGATCTGGGCCCAGCACGATGTGCCGGAGGTCACCGAGCTGGCCTGGATTCTGGCTTGCATCACCTCGAAGGGGATGATGGACAAGGCGCACGCCTACAAGGATGCCGTGGCCAAGGGGCGCGATGTGAACATCGGCCTGTACACCTACCCCATCCTCATGGCCGCCGACATCTTGGCCTTCGACTCCCACCTGGTGCCGGTCGGCAAGGATCAAAAGCAGCACGTCGAGATGGCCCGAGACATGGCGCAGCGCTTCAACCACCTCTTCGGCGAGACGCTGGTGACCCCTGAGCCTCAGATTCGAGACGACGTGGCGACGGTGCCCGGCCTGGATGGTCAGAAGATGTCCAAGTCCTACGACAACACGATCGAGATCTTCCTGCCGGCCAAGAAGCTGCGCAAGAAGATCATGGGCATCGTCACCGACTCGAAGGGGGTCGAGGATCCCAAGGATCCCGACACCTGCAATGTGTTTGGCTTGTACAAATTGTTCGCCACCCCTGAACAGCAGGCGGAGCTCGCTGCACAGTATCGTGCAGGAGGGCTCGGCTATGGGCACGCAAAGCAGGCGCTGTTTGAGGTGGTCGACGCCCAGATTGGCGAGGCAAGGGATCGCTACGATCACCTCATGGCGCACCCCGATGAGGTTCGGGCCGTCCTCGAAAAAGGTGCATCAAGCGCACGGACCACGGCACGAGCGACGCTGGATCGCGTGCGATCGGCATGCGGCCTGTGAGCGCTTAGAGCGCGATCCCCCGGCGGATTTTGGCCAAATTTGGGGCGATGAGGTGTCAGGACGGCACTTGTCACACTTCCGTCGCAATTTTGCCTTGACACGACCCTCTGATTGCGGGAAAACCCGGGACGCCCGAGACACGCGTGACGGGAAAACCCATCGGGTCATTCGTACCCAAGCCCCCCGAGTCCACGCGCAATCGATGCCCCAAGCAAAAATTGTAACGAACCCCCTTTCTGCACATCGCAGGAGAAATCGCACATGTCTCTCGCACAACTTCGCAAGCCCAAGATGTCCGACACCTCGCCTCTGTACACCGAGCGCCTCACCGCTGAGGAAGAGAAGCAGATGGCGCGGGAGATTCGGAAGGCCGAGCAGGAGGCCCGTGAGGCCGTCGCTGGCATCGATGAGGCGGACTCCATCTTGATGCGTCGTCCGGACCGCGCCGAGCGCACCCGGGCGGGCGCCGTCGACCGCCTCGAGGAGGCCGTTAAGGCCACCATCAAGGCCGCTCGGAAGGAGGCCGATCTCAAGGAGTACGCCCAAGTGGCGGCTCGCTCATGGAACCAAGCGGAGAGCCTCCGCTGGCGCCTGGCCATGTCCGGTCGCCGCATTGCACACGGTGAGGCACGCAAGCTCGCGGGCCCCTTTATGGACGAGGAAGACTTGGTCCAAGAGGGCTACATCGGCCTGCTGCGTGCGGCCAAGCGCTTCGACCCGGACCGCGGCATTCGCTTCTCCACCTACGCGCGCTGGTGGGTTCGCGCCCAGATGACCCGGGCCATCGACCACACCGGTCGTCCGGTCCGACTCCCCGGCTGCGCGGTCGAGCAGACCCGAAACCTCCGCAAGGCCATGAAGCGCTTTGAGTCGGTGGGCGTGGAGTACACCACCGCCGATCTCGCCCAAGAGGTCGGCATCGACAAGGAGCGCGCGGAGCTGCTCCTGAGCCAAGGCAACACCATCTCCCTCGAGCAGCCTGTTGATGATGGGCCTCGTCCCCGTCCGCTGGACCGCTTCCTCTCGGACGAGGACGCTCCTCAGCCGGACAAGGAGGCCATCAACACCCAGGAGCTCCACCGCATGGAGGATGCCTTCCACGACCTGCTCACGGAGCGCCAGCGCTTTGTCCTCACCCGTCGCTACGGACTGGACGACGGCGAGTTCCGCACGCTGAGCGAGGTGGGCAAGGAGATGAGCCTCTCCCGTGAGCGCGTCCGTCAGATCGAGCGCGAGGCGCTGACGCGTCTTCGGGACTGCTCGGCGATTCGCTCGGGCATGCTCCAGCTGGGCATGGCCTAAGCCTCCGTCGCACCGACGACGACACACGGACCGCGGCTCGACAGCTCCTGCTGTTTAGCCGCGGTCTCGTTTTTTTTAGTCGCGCTCGATGTTTGCTTCGAGAGCAGCCCCCAGCTCCACCGTGCGCTGGTAGGCCGCATCGATGGAGTCGGTGATCACGGCCGAGAAGCCCCCCTGCTTGAGCACCTGGAGCGCCCGAGAGGTGGTGCCCCCGGGGCTGGTGACCTCGTCAATGAGGGAGGCCACGTGGGTGTCGGATGATTGGAGCATCTTGGCGGTGCCCACCATGGTCGAGAGCACCGTCTCCTTGGCCACGCTCCGGGACTCGCCGATGTAGGCCGCGGCCTCCATCATGGCCTTCACGAACTGTGCGATGATGGCAGGGCCTGTGCCGTTGACCGCGGTCGCCATGTCGACGTGTCCCTCGTCGGGCACGCGAATGACGCCGCCCATGACGCCCAAGATCGTCTCGATGCGTCCGGTGTCGGCCTCGTCTGCCTCAGGGGGGGCGGTCCAGACCGTCATGCCCTCGCGGATGCGGCAGGGCAGGTTGGGCATGCAGCGGGCCACGCGGTCGTGGGCGAGGCCCGAGCGGAGGACCGCCATGCTCGCACCGGCCACGATGCTCAGCACCGTAGTGGCGGGGCCAAGCTGCCCCTTGAGCTCGCCCAAGACCTCCGGCAGGCTCTGGGGCTTGACGCTCAGGACGAGGACGTCGGCGTCGCGGGCGACCTCGAGGTTCGACGTCGTCGTCCGGATACCGTACCGGGCGCGCAGGGCATCGCCGCGCTGCGACCGGCGGTTGCTCGCGATGATGGCGTCGGGCGCGAGGAGGCTCTCCTCCAGGATACCCGCGATCATCACCTCTGCCATGACGCCGCAACCGACAAAACCCAGTGTCCAGGCCATCATCCACTCCAAGTAGCGGGGGCCCTGTATCGCACTGGAGGTGCGCCGTCAGTGCTTGGCCGCCTCCAGTCGGGTCTTGAGGTCCCACTCGGGGTCCCACTTCGGGGTGTGGCAGCTGGTGCAGACCGCCTCAATCACACACTCGGGGCAGCTCTCGCCCAAGCCCACGATGTTGTCCTTGGTGGGGTTGGCGATGTGGTCGCCTCCCGCCCCGTGGCAGGCCTCGCAGCCCACCGACTCGTCCGCTCGAAAGGTGGTCGCGGGTTGGTCTGCGTACGCGGTGGGGGTCGCATGACACCGGACGCAGGCGACGTCCTCTCGCTCGCTCCCCTTCAGCCGCCTCATGGCCTTCGCGTGGGGCGACTTGCTCCACGACTTGTGCGCTGCCTTGTGGCACGAGGAGCAGGCCTCCGCGCCCACGGTCGGGCCGTGAGGAAAGGCCAGCAGCGGGCGCTCCGCTTCGCCCGAACCGATCGCCATGATGCGGGCCCGAAGCTCATCGTCGGACATGCTGTTGGCCTTGAAGTGGTCGATGTGAGGCAGGCCCTTCTGCACGCTGAAGGCGATGGAGTGGTCCTTGTCGTGGCAGGTGACGCAGGACGCCGTGGGATCGACGGCGGTGGCTTGATCGGGGTTGTGAGGGCCGCCGGGTCCGTGGCAGGCCTCGCAGCCGACGTCTCGGTGGGGACTGCCGTGATCGCCGGACACAAAGCCGCCGGGCTCGCCCATGCCCGTCACATGGCACCCGACACACTTGGGGTCCTCGGCGCGCTCCCGCGTGTACAGGGTCCGGTAGGCCGAGGCGTGGTGGGTGATCACCCACGATCGGTGCTCCTGTTGGTGGCACGATCCGCACACCCTCGGGCCCTGGTAGGTGGTGAAGCCGCCGAAGGGGTTGCTGAGGTTCTGTCGCAGCGTGAACAGGCCGGCCATCCCTCGACCAAAGGGCGTGTAGGCGTCGGTGATGGTCACGGTGTACTCCGCAACCGGTGCGGTGGAGGGCTCGACGATGTACACCGATGGGGTTGAGCGTGCGCCCACAGCACTGGAGAAGGCGCTGTTGAGATCGTCCTGAATCACCTCGAAGCCCACACCGTAGGTCGTCACGAAGTCGGCCACTTCGCTTCGAGTGGCGCGGGCTGATGCGATCCCGAGCCAGGTCACGGTGTTGTCCTTGGCCAGGGCGTTGACCGCAGGCATGGCGTCTTGGCAGTGCGGGCAGCCCGGCGCGAAGTAGAAGATCGCGGTGGGACCGGTGATCTTCTCGAAGACGAATCGCGGCAGCTTGAGCGGTGCGGGCGTGGCGGGCTTCAAGACGGCAGCGGTTCCGGCGGCGACCTGGCGCGCCGGCGCCTCCGCCCGGGCCGAGAGAAGACCCATCAGAGCGACGAAGAGCGCGAGGATTGAGCAACGGTGGAGCATTATGGACTCAATCATGGCATGATTCTGCGGTGACTGACGACAGCTGGGCAAGACAAGGGGAGCAGGCGAAGAGCGGCCTCGCACCCCTGCGCGGTCTCGAGGGTCGCTGGTCGGGGACCGGGGTGTGCCACGGCCAAGCCGTCTCGGGTCAGATCGTGGGTCGCCTGCTGCTCGACGGCAGCTGGCTCGAGGTCGAGGAGACCCTGAGAGGTTCGGACGGGGCGGTCGCGCACTCGGACCGATGCCTGTATCGCTTCAATGTGGAGGAGGAGCGCCTCGAGGTCATCCAGCTCTTCGAGCACGCCAGCATGACCACGAGCATCGTCGAGCCCACGCCGGATGGATTTCGATGGGTGACGGGCCCCGGCGCGCCCCAGCTCCGGTTCTGGATGGAGGCGTCCGCCCTTCGGTACACGGTCCTCCTGCCGGATGAGTCCGCCCCCGCAGCAGACATGACCTACCAGCGCGCATGATCGATCTTCTTCGCAGCGCGCTGCCCGACACGGTCGACGACCAGCCGCTCGCGGCTGTCGAGCGAGACTGGCTCGTGCAGCAAGCGGTGGCCGGGCTCGCGGAGGCTCGCCGTGCTCCAAGCTTTGCCGCGGTGAACCTCGCCAAGTGGTTTCGAAAGAACCGGAGCCTGGGCAGCCGCGACCGACGCCTCGTCTCTGACCTCGTCTACGATGCCATCCGCCACGAAGCGATCCTCCTGCGCTCGGGCGCCCGATCTCCGGAGGACCTGATTCGAGGTGCGGCTGCGATCTCGGCCGGGGAGCGGTTTCCGTCCCTCGAAGGTCACTCGCCGGAGGAAGATCTAGCGACGGCGCTCAATGTGCCCGGCCCCGTGGCCTCCGAGTGGCTCCAGGCCTTGGGCGAGGAGGGCGCGGCGCAGCTGGCCGCGTCCATCAACCAGCGCCCTCCAGTCGACATCCGGGTCAACACCCTGAAGACCACGCGCGAGATTCTCCAGGCCGACCTGGCCGAGGAGGGCATCGAGACGCAAGGGCTCGCCGAGCTCGAGACCCACCTCGAGGTCATCGGGCGCGCCAATTTGCTCGCGACGAGCGCGTTTCGAGCGGGACATTTTGAGGTCCAAGATCGGGCCTCTCAGGCGATGTGTGCGGCGCTCGATGTGCGACCTGGCATGACCATCGTGGACCTCTGCGCGGGAGCAGGAGGCAAGAGCCTGGCGCTCGCTGCTCGAGGGGCCGTGGTGCACGCCACAGACATTCGCTCGCGCGCCCTCGACGAGCTCAAGAAGCGTTCGGACCGGGCCGGCGCGCGTGTCGAGATCGTGCAGCCCTCGGAGGCCGATCTGGTGCTCGTGGACGCGCCCTGCTCCGGGTCGGGTCGAATACGACGCAACCCCGCCATCCGGTGGGGGCTCACGGACCAGGCCCACCTGGCGACGCAGGCCCAGCTCATGGAGGAGGCGGCGGCGTTTGTGAGGCCGGGCGGCACCCTGGTCTACGCCACCTGCTCCCTCTTAGCGCGAGAGAACGCTCACCCCACCCCTCCGGGCTTCGACGAGGCCTCATCCGAGCTTCGCTGGCCGCACGTGCACGGCTCGGACGGCTTCTATTGGCGGGTGATGGTTCGGTCCTAGAGGCCGGTGTCGGCGCTGTCGTCTTCGCCTGCGCTCGTACGGCCGGTGTCGCTGTCATCGTCACTCGTCGTGCCGGTGTCTGGCGTCGTGCCGGTGTCCTCCATCACATCGCCCGTGTCGGCGTCGTCCATGGCGCCGGTATCGGGCGCTCCGGTGTCGTCGTCACCGTCGGGCTCCTCGACCTCCTCCCAGACCATCTCCACCAGCTCGCGGTAGAGGATGATGGACTCGGTCTCCACGTCGATGTGCTCCTCCATCACCAAGCCCATGCCTTCGACGTACCAGAAGTTGGCCTCCGCGGGATAGTCGCGCGTGAACGCGCCCACGAGGGCAGTCAGCTCCATGGTGTACTCCGAGCGGATGTGCCAAGCGTTCTCGTAGGTCACGCCGCCCACCTCGATGGTCTCCGACCCGAGGTCTTGGTAGGTACCGGTCACCGGAATGCTGATCAGGGCGCTCGCCGGAGAGTCGGCGGGATAGGCCATCTCGTAGGCGAAGTCCCAGGTCTCGTAGGTCCCCATCATCTCCGGCGGGGGAAGGTAGCGGCGAGGCGAGGTGTGAGCCATGCTCGTGTCGGGGTAGACATGCTCCCCGTAGGAAATGTCCATCTCCCAGCCATAGGTGCTCATGCCCATGAGGCCATCGGCTCCGCAGCCCACGAGGGTGCGGCCGGACCAGATCACCTCTTCCGTGCCATCGACCTCCCGCGTCATGGTCTCTTGGCGAGAGAAGACGGTCATGGACTCCGAGCCCCAGCCCGCCACCGCGCCCCCAGGGGTCTCGGTGGCGGTGGTGGCCTCGTCGATGAAGAGGGCATCGAACTGCTTGGTCCACCCCAACTCGTCGACCGGGTCGTACGGGTGCGCGCACAGCGTCATGTCCGGTCCGGGAGGATCCGCGTCGGCATCGGCATCGGCATCGGCGTCCGCATCGGCATCGGCGTCCGCATCGGCATCGGCGTCGGCATCGGCATCGGCGTCGGCATCGGCGTCGGCATCGGCATCGGCGTCGGCATCGGCATCAGCATCGGCGTCGGCGTCGGCGTCGGCATCGGCGTCAGCATCATCATCCGGTCGGCAATCGCCGCCGTCAAAGGCGAAGACCTCGCAGTTTAAGTTTGCGCCGATGCCGCCATCATCACAGAGTCCGTCCCCGAGCCATGACCAGTAGACGACAGGGACGCACTGTAGGTCACAGTCGAAGAACGAGCCCTCGTCATCGCAATCGTCTCCAGGTGAAGGCGCAGATCCGTCAGCATCGGCGTCGGCATCAGCGTCGGTGTCAGCGTCGGTGTCAGCGTCAGCGTCGGCGTCCGTATCGGAATCCGTATCGGCGTCGGCGTCTATCGTCGTCTTTGGCCCTGTCTCATCCGGTCGCTCAAAGCCTGAGTTGCAGGCCGGGGTGAGACCCATCAGAGCCAGCGCGAAGACGGAATGAGCCCTTCGAGAGGTGCTCGCCATTGCCTCGCCTGTGCAGGAGTGTCTCATTCCTTCTCCCATGGACGCCCGGTAGAGCGCCTACTCAGCAGCATAGACAGAGGGTCTGCCTCTAGAAGAACAATCTCTTCAGGAGGTCCTCGGTATGGTTGCCAGGGCCCCAGAGCGGCTCCCGGAGGGGGCCTGACGATGTCTGCATGAGGGTATTGGTGCAGAAGTAGAGGACGGAGGCTCTGACGTGAACCGGGGGGCGCGATGAATCCGCTGGGAGTATGCCCTCGATGTACGTGCACACCGCGTCTAGGACCGGAATGACGCCGCTAGCGAGCAGCTGCGGCACAGGGTCCCTGTGGTCAACAATGTCTCTCATTACGATGCGACCGAACGCGGGATTGGACTCTGCAAAGGCCTGGAATGCGAGTCCGACCTGGATGATTTGGTCTTCGGGATCCTCGGTGGGCGCCATGAGGCCGGAGAGGCGTTCCATGAGCCGATGGAAGAGCCGCTGGACCATGGCTTCATACAAGACCTCCTTCGACTCGAAGTGGTACAACAGCGATGGGCGGCGAATCTTGGCGTCGGCAGCAATGTCCGCCAGCCGCGCGCTCGGGTAGCCGTTCTCGCTGAAAATCCGCTCCGCCGCATTCAGGATTCGCTCGTTGGTCGGCACACTGTGTGCGTCGGCTCGTGGTCGTCCCATGGTCGCAACCTCCTTCGGAGACCTATTCTACCCCCGGTGAAGATTTTCCGTGCATATTCAGGGTGGCGAGCGGCCAGACATAGGATGGCATCAGGCTTTTGACCGAAACAGAAAGTCGAGCCCTGGAGCGGCGTGTGGTTGTACGGTTGGGGCACGAGATGGAGACTCGCGAGGGATAAGGTCGGTGACTTCCAGCTCCAAGGACTCGTCCCAGGCGGGGTTCAGTGGGGCGTCGAGAGGGGGGGCGTCCACGGCATGATGAGCGAGACGGTCGGGTGGTGGTGTGGGTGGACGGTCGTTCATGGTTAAGATCTGTTCGAGATTGCAAGAGGAGGCGAAGGGCGGGTCCGAGGCCTAGTCGGCGCGCCCGGCGCGGCGTGCCGTGTAGTGAAGGAGAAGCAGCGCAATCGACCACGTCGCGGCTACGGCGATCCAGCCGAGCCCCGTGGAGACTTGCATTCGGGCAAGGCGCTCGCCGCCCCAGTAGGCCGCAGGTCCTCCCAGAAGCCCCACGGTGGCAGCAACAAGTGGAGACTGCACCAGCACGGCCTGACTGTGGCGGAGCGTTGCACCGAAGCCCGCCCATATGCTGACGAGCCAGACAGGGCTGCCCGCTATCCTGAGATCACCAACGTAGCGAACGGCATCAATTGCATTGAGTGTGCCGTCAACCGCGACCCCGATGAAGGCTGCAGCCAAGATGACCTCGGTCTCCCGGCGAAGTTGCGCCCTCATCACCCAGAGGTGAATTCCGATGAAGACGCCCATGGCCGCCGGCCCCAGCCAGCCCATCCACAGGACTGCTGCCCACCAAGCGCACTGGTGGGCGACCCACTGCGGCCAAGTCGTCCAGAGCGGCCGGGTGACGCGGACCTCGGTGCTAGTCTGAAGCATGGCGAGGGGCCCCAGCGGCGAGGCGGCCTAGGGTCGCGACGCTGGATGTGAGGACGAGACCCCAGAGGATGTCCACGGGGACCATCGCAGCGGGCCACCCCTCGACGACGGCCCAGTTGGTGAACTCGAAGGTGGCATAAGCAACCCAGCCCACACCAAGCCCGCGTAGTGCTGCTTGTCGAAGGTCTCTGGCCGGTAGGGCAGCAAATCCAACGATCACTGCGACGTACTGAACATAGAAGAGGGCCGCGGCGACGATGACTGTGTCCGCTGCGCGCAGCGGGCCCATCTGCGTGTCGAAGAAGTCCTTTGCGATGACTCCAAGGAACAAGAGATCCAGGACGACCATTGAGACGGCAACGGCCAACACGGCCTTTAGAGTTCGCATGGTGGCCTCCCGAGCGTCAGCGACCGCGAAAAGGGTTGGGAAAGAAAGCCGGGACTTGCTGTATGTATTCCCGGTAAGCCGGGCGTCGCTCCGTGATGGTGCTCTCGAGCAAGGAGACTCCGCTGACCTTGAGAAGCAAAAACCACATCACTGCGGGGCCAAGAGAAGCCCAGAGGGGACCGCCCCCGGAAAGAGCCAGGGCACCAAGACCGAGCCACATCAAGGCGTTGCCGAAGTAGTTGGGGTGTCTGCACCACCCCCAAACCCCGGTCCTCAGGACCGTTGCCTCTCCGCGTGATTTCTTCTTGAAAGCGGCGAGCTGCTGGTCAGCCACGGCCTCCATGCCGATTCCGGCGAGCACGACGAGGGCAAACAGGAGGTCTGACCACGCCAGCGGCCCGGGGGTGCCTGCCACCGCGAATAGCGGCGTTGCGATCAGAACTTGGAGGCCTCCCTGCAGAAAGAACACGGTGACCAGCGATGACCACCAGATTCCGGCTCGATTTCCCCGGAGCGCTTGGTAGCGTCTGTCTTCGGCGTGTCCGAGGTTTCGAGCCGCGAGATAGATTGAGAGGCGGAGTGCCCAGAGGGTGAGGAGCCCGGCTACGAGGAGCAACCGTGGGGGTGGTTCGGGGACCGTGCCGACCACGACCCAAGCGATAACAGCGAAGCCAGGGCCCCACCAGATGTCGACAATGCTGGCGTCCCGCATCCACACGCTCACCACCCAAAGGAGCGACGTGGCTCCAGCGAGGACGAGGGCGGGTGCTAAGACGAGGTCAGGGGGCATACGAGTCGGGGCCTCTCGGACTAAACTAAACCCGCAGCGGTTTCACTTGTTCCGTCATGGGCGAGATAGTGACGGGCGGGAGGCGATGGTGGCGGTGAAGCGACGGGTGGCAGTGGTCGGGGGAGGAGTCGCTGGCTTGACCGTGGCCAGGGGGCTGAGCAGCGACGGCCACGCTGTGACGGTCTTTGAGAAGGCGCGCGGGCCAGGGGGACGGATGTCGACCCGGCGCCGCGAAGCCGGGCAGTTTGACCACGGAGCTCAGTATTTTACGGCGCGCTCCGAGGCCTTTCGTCGACAAGTAAGCCTCTGGAGTTCTGAAGGAGTGGTTGCCAAGTGGGCCGGACCGTTCGGCCGCTGGGACCAGGGCCAAACGGTCATTGAAGATGGACCCGAAGAGCGCTGGGTGGGTGTCCCGAGAATGAGTGCGCTCACCCGGCACCTTGCCGACGGGTTGGACATCCAGGCTTCGACCCGCATCGTGTCGCTTGCTCAGGTTGACGACCAGTGGCGGCTCCTAGACTCCTCAGGGAAGGCGTACTCGGGATTTGATTGGGTGATCTTGACCTGTCCCGGACCACAGGCGGCTGCGCTCGCTCCGGTGGGGTCGCGGGTGCACGAGCGGGCAGCGCAGCTGTCCTACTCACCGTGTTGGGCTGCAATGCTTCACCTGGCCGCAGGCGGGCAACCGGATGCGGTGGCTCTACATTGTCAGCATGCTGTGGTTGCATGGCTCGCCCACGACTCCAGCAAGCCCGAACGAGCAACCTCAAACTGCTGGGTCGCTCACGCGACTGCGGAGTGGAGCGAGCGCCACAGTGAAGACAGTCCTGACGAGGTCGCGTTGGAGCTGGCCCGAGCGGTGGAACAGATGACGGGAATGGCCGTGTTGAAGGCGCAGGCTCACCGATGGCTGTATGCACTACCCATCGGGACTGCGGGAGGGGCGTTCGTAATGGAGACGGCGCTGGGTCTTGCCCTCTGTGGTGATGCGCTCGCTGGACGGCGGGTCGAGTCGGCGTGGCTTAGCGCGGTCGCACTGCTCGACGCGTTTCGCGAATAGGGCGTCCGCAGGCATGGGTCTTACCGCCGCTGTATTGGTCGTTTGGCCGCTCTGGACCGCCTTGGGATGGTGGTGCTTTCGGCGACGAGCGGATGGGCCACGAGCGCTTGGGTCGCTCGCGCTGGCGGGTCTGAGTCTCTCCCTTCCGTTGATGGTTTGGGATTCTCACGGTGGTGTGCGAATGCTCGCTGCCGTGCTCTCCATTCTGATGGTCGGTAAGCTTGGTGTCGTCGTCAATCGGGGTGGGGGTCTCTTGAGCGCCGACGCGAACCTCAGGGACTTCATGGTCTGGGCCGGGTCGCTGCCCGAGGGGCGTCGCAGCAAAAGTCATGAAGAAGCGGTTCGTCTCCGGTTCACGGCGCAGCGTGACTTCGGTCGGTGCGTGTTCAAAGGACTGATCTTGTATGGAATGCTGATGCTCAACTCGGTCGTGGCTCCCCTTGACCTGCGCGCCTTGAGCACACTGTGGGCCGGCCTGTTTCTTTACCTGGTCTTCAGCGGGTTGCGTGACGGCCTTGCGGCGCTCCATGGATGGCTGGGGGTGCATGTTCCGCCGCTGTTCGACAACCCGCTCGTCGCGGCAAGCCCGCGCGAGTTTTGGGGCCGGCGATGGAATCTCTGGTTCACATCGACGGCTCACGACTTGATGTTCAGGTCCATCAGCAAGCGTTTCCCGTCGGTGCTCGGCGCGGGGCTGGTCTTTGGCGTCAGCGCCGTGTTGCATGAGTGGATTGTGATCGCGGGCATGCACCAGTTCGATGGACGCATGCTTGCATTTTTTGGGCTTCATTTTTTGGCCGCGACGTTGCAGTCTGAATGGCGGGGTCGCATCGGCTATCGCTGGCCACGATCCGTCTCGGTCGTCCTGCACTTTGCATGGCTTTGGGGCTCGGCACCGCTGTTTATGGATCCGGTAGATGACGTTTTGGGCCTCTCGACTTGGACTCTAGCCAGCATTCAGACGTTCTTCCTTCAATAAAGCTACTCATAAGTAGAAAAAGTTTTTCAAAACCTATCCGACGCGTTATCGCTCCGGTCCTCTGGAGGGGAAATGAGAACGTTTATTGCTTTGTTAGGGATCCTAGGTGTCGCATCGGGGTGCGGCACAAAGGATAGTGATTCAACCGACACCGGGCTCGCGGGGAGCGCCGCGGACGCTGACGCGGATGCGGATGCGGATGCGGACGCCGACGCCGATGCTGATGCCGATGCTGATGCCGATGCTGATGCCGATGCGGATGCCGATGCGGATGCCGATGCCGATGCCGATGCGGATGCCGAC
>CAZKOI010000035.1:0-9748 GCA_964554315.1 uncultured Enterobacterales bacterium
GTGTGGGGCGGATGAAAACCTCTCGCCCTCGATGCTCTGCTCAAAGGCCCATGTCATGACGTTCTACATCGACGCGGATGACAGCGACGGGGTGGGGCCAGGATCGGCCGACAACCCGGTCTTGATGATGGACCTCAACCTGGACTGGCCCGCCAACGACGACGTACCGCTCGTGGACAACATCGAAGACCTCCAGATCGAGTACTGCATCGACGACAGCTCGACGCAGCCGGACTGCAGCGAGTCGGGTGCTTGGACCAGTGAGGTGGCCTCCGGCAGCGAGTCGGATGTGTGGATGGTGCGGGTGTCTCTGGTCGGGCGGAGCTCGCGAAAAGACCCGCAGATGCTGCGGACCTCTCTACGCCCTGAGCTGGCCAATCACTCCGCCGCTTCGAGTCGAGACCACTACTTTCGCCAGGTCTTGGTCACCGAGACGACTGTCCGCAACCTTCGCTACCAGGCAAACCTGTGACGTACACGAAGCCCGCATGCGCACCCCGGCGTCGCGGATACGCGATGCTCCTGGCGATGTTGCTCATCGCGATCTTGGCGGTCATTGGCGCAACCACTCTGTCGGTGGCCGGTGTCGACCAGCGGATTGCTCTGCACAACCGGAAGCACATGATGGTGATGAACACCTCGGATGCCGGCACAGAGCACGCCAGGTACCAGCTGGAGCATGAAGATCCTCCCAACGAAGGCATCGATCCCGACGCGGACACCTGGCCGGACTTCGTGCAGGTGACGGAGGCCGAGACGATGTTTGATGGCCTCGCCTATGCCCACAACCTCGGCGTCTACTGGGTCCAAGCGACCTACCAGCGATGCGGAAACCCCCCACCGGGGTACTCGACCGAGATCGGAAATACCAAGTTCAGAAGCGACTATTGGGAGATGAAGTCGCAGGCTCGCATGCAGGATACCTCCTACAGCAACATCAACGAGACCACCTCGACCACCGCTCTTCTCTTGCGAAAAGTGGTGAAAGGGACGTGCAAGGTCCGATGAAAAGGTTCATGATGAGAGACGTGGGAATGAGATTGGCCATCATGGGCTTGCTGGGGTTCAGCGCGACGGCGTGGGGCGGGTCCTCGAGCTCAGGTGAGGAGTGGCTCACCATCACCGATGCGGTTGAACCCAACATTCTCTTCGTCGTGGACCTCTCGAACCACATGAAGGAGCCCTGCGCCTACGGCGGTGATGGCGACGTCGACGAGGATGACAATCCTTGCATCGATGACGTCGCCACAGCCATTGACAAGCTCACCCAGCACTACGACTGGGCGAGGTACGGCGTCGTGGGTACTTCGGCCTCGGAGTCGGACGACGGCTTCACCAAGATCGTTCCGCTGGGGGCCTCCCACTCGGAGCTCTCGGAGGCGCTCGAGACGCTCGATGACCTCGTCGACTCCTATGACACGGAGACCCGGAACCTCGCGGAGGTCGTCGAGGCGCTGTCGGAGGAGTACTTCCAGAACACTGAGGAAGATGACGACGACGACGACGATGGGGACGGCTACAGCGCGGACTGGAATCGCGCGCCGATCCAGTACCACTGCCAGCAAAACCACATCATCGTCCTCACGGGTAGCCTCCCCAAGGATGACGACCAAGTCAGCTCCAGCTATGGCGACGCCATCAGCCCCGACCATGTCTGCGACGTCGACGGCGAGAGCTCGGCGGATGAAGACTGCATGTTCGACAACGTTGTCCATCATGTCTGGGAGAAGGACATGCGGTCCGATCTCTCCGGTCGAAACAACGTCCTTGTCCACACCGTAAGCCTAGGTGTTTCTGGGACATCACTCGCGGAGGCTCTCTTCGGGAACAGCAGCGATGTCACCGGTGGTGACGCCATCTATTCGTCCACCTCGGAGGGCGATGAGATCATGAGCACAATGATGTTCATGCTCCGGGACATCCGCTCTGGCTTTTACTCTCGGTCCACTCCTGTCATCACCGCGGACGGTGCGCACCTCGTCTACAGCTTCTACCAGATTGGTGGAACGGCCACGGGGGCGGGAGGGGCCTTCATCAACCCTCAGGCGGAAGGTCACGTACGGGCGTACGAGATTGAGGATGACCCGACATCGTCGGAGTACGGTGAGCTGACCCTGGGTGGCGAGTCCGACATTGGCTACGCGCTCTGGGACGCGGGGGAGCTTCTCGTTAGCCGCTTGGTCACCTCAGGCGAGTCCAACCCAGGCAACTTTGACGGCTTTGGTCGCCGGGACATCTACACCTACTTCGAGGCTGCTGAGGTTCTGTCGGGCGTCTCGAGTGAGTCGGCGACCGACAAGCGCCAGAGCCTCGACCGTGGGTTTGTGTCCGCCGTAGGTTCTTCCTCGTCAGTGCTCGACAAGATCCTCGACACTGACGGCGATGAGGACTCCCCCTACAACCTCGACAAGAGCACCGGCAGCAGCCCTGTGGATGGTGAGGACCTGCAGGCACTCGTCGACTTCATCCGGGGTTATCCACGGTCGGACTACCGCTATCTCGAGGTGGAGAAGGGCTACTGGAAGCTCTACGATTCGCCTCACGCGGTGCCGCTGGTTGTCCAGAACAACAACAACCTCTACTCGATGGACAACACCTACCGCACCTTCCTAGCGGGGCTTGAGGCGGAGGAGTATCCCGATATGGTGTACGTCCCGGCCAACGACGGGCTCCTCCATGCCTTCTACCTCAAGGACGTGGGAGCGCCTCACGACGGCTTGACCTCCGAGCACTACGATGAAGAGGCCGGTCGAGAAGCGTGGGCATGGATGCCCGGATACCTGCTGGAGCGTGAGCACGACAACGACTGGGCGGGCCGAGCCATCGACATGATGCTGTACGGACGGACGTTCCTGTTCGACGGTAGCCCCATCTTCGAGGACGTCTGGATCGACGAGAACGGCAACAATGAAAAAGACTGTGACTCGGTCCCCGACGACTGCGAGTGGCACCGCATCCTCGTTGTTCAGCAAGGCAAGGGTGGTCCGGTCACGCTGGCGCTGGACATCACGAACCCACTGGATCCTCAGTTTCTGTGGGAGCAGACGGACGAAGGCGATCCGACAGCGATGGGGTACACCGTCGGCCGCCCAGTGGTCACCAATGTCTATGACGTGAGCGGTGAAGAGCCGCGGGACCGGTGGGTCGCCATGTGGGGCTCGGGGCGCGCCGTACCGTATGGAAGGAAGGAGTCCTACTACAAGTCGTCGGAGGCCAACCTCTACATGTGGTACGTCGGCGACACCCACTTCTCGGATGCGTCCTATGTCTACTCGCAACGAGGCGACAATGGTCACCCCGAAGCGAGCACGGAGGGGTCATCGCTCCAGTATGACTCCGACGACAACTATGAGTATGGCTACATCTCAGCGGCCCTCGCGGTGGTGGACACCGACTCCGACGGAGACGCGGACACGGTGTACTTCCCCGTCACGGCATCCTACAAGCCTTCATCCGAGGGTGGTTCCGGCCCGTCGTCCGTCAAGGATCCGGGTAGCACATGGATGTACAAGGCCTGTATCGACACCGAGGACCCGGATGACCTGACTTGGGTGGAGTTTTTCGATCCCAAGGATGATGGCGAGCTGGACCGGCGCCCGGAGGTCTACTACGCGGCCACCACGTCGTGGCACGCCGACGGTCAGTTGGGCGTGTACTGGGGCACAGGAACGCCCTATGACCGGGACTACAGCTCTAGCCCGGGGTACTTCTTTGCCGTCAAAGACTCGAACCCCAAGAGCTGCACTGCATTCGATGTGAACCCCATCACGAACTGTGGAGACAACGGGGTCTATGAGCTGGACGCGGGAGAAGGGCTCACGGCCGACCCAATCGTCTACGCTGGTGTGGTTTACTTCACGACCTGGGTACCCAAAGCGGACAGGTGTGAGGGAGGCGTCGGGCGTCTCTATGGCCTCAACTTCGAGGATTGCTCCGAAGGGCTCGACACCGACGGTCGCGATGGGGTGGACTCATCCGACGATGACTACATCGAGCACGAGGACGAGTACCTCTCGGGTGTCACGGTGACGGAGCAAGGTTCGTTGGTCTACGGTACATCGAATCCGTCAGGTGATGGCTCGGATGGAATCGTGACCAGAGATGTTGCGGATGACCCCTTCATGGGCACGGCGGCGATGGCGTGGCTTGAGGTCTTTTGATCTGGATCTGGTAACCTTGGTCACATGAAGAAGGTGATTGTACTCGCGGGGCTGGCGCTCTCGTTGGGCGCGCATGCAGACCGCAAGGGTGTGCTGGGCATCCGTTATTCTCAGCATCCTGAGGGCCTCCTCGTCACCAAGGTCACCGAGAATTCTGGAGCGTCGGCGGCGGGCCTCGCCGTAGGCGACCTCATTGTTACCGTTGATTCAGCAGACGTGAGGAGCGAGGGTCCACTGCCTCCGCTCAAGGGCGAGCCGGGTAGCACCGTTGCTCTAGGGGTGGTTCGTGCCTTCGAGACGGAGTCGGAGACCATAGCGGTGACGCGGGGGCTCGCTGCTCGAAGCACCAGCACCTCGGAGGATATTGCTCCTGCCGTTGCTCGGTTTGCAGGTGCGTTGCGGCGAGACGGTGGACCAAAGGTGAGACGGGCGGTACGCGGCTTGGTTGCGGCGGACTACGGAGGAGCGGAGGCGGCTCAGGCCATTGGGCAGAGGTTGGTTCGAGCTGCAAAGAGTCGGAAGGCCGCCGCACGGGCTGCGCTGAAGGAGTTTGAGAAGGTCCAGAACAAGCCGCCTGGATTGCTGTTCAAGATGGGCGAAGCGCACTTCACTTTGGGAGACTACGGCGAGGCCAAGAAGTGGCTACAGCAAGCGCTGGATGCCTACCCCGATGACACGGCGAGGGCTCTCGGAGCACGAGGGCGGGCTGAGGAGATGTTGGCCAACGCGCTCTGGGAGACCGGTGAGCGTCAGGCAGCGATTGATTTGACTCGACAGCTCGCGAGGTATCGACGCATTTTGCCGCTGACCAAGAAGGTCGGGATGGCAGACCCCACTCCAGAACAGCGGTGGGCGATCGAGTTGCCTCCGTTGGCGGATTTCTCCACCGATACGCTGTCGAAAGAAGAATGGAGTCTCAGTGACCACCTCGGTAAGCCTGTCGTGTTGGTGTTCTGGGCGACTTGGTGCGGTCCCTGCAAGAAGGAAATGCCGGCGCTTGCGAAGCTTGTGCGCGAGCGGCCCGACTGGCCCGTATCGTTCCTCGCTGTTTCTGTTGACGACGACCGGGCTGCGGCCAAGGTCGACAAGATGGTCAGTGAATGGGACCTTCCATTTCCGGTGACCCGAAATGCGGAGCTCATGGAGCGGTTTGGGGTAAGCAGCCTGCCCTCGATGAGAGTGATCGGGCCTCGCGGCTCTCTCCGTTCATCGAGCCGTGGCTACTCCGAGAGCAGCGTCGCGAAGCTCGCCGAGACAGTCGATTCGCTCGTGGCCGAGGCGGAGAGCGCGGGAGGCGAGAAGGCGGCAGCGTTTCCTTTTGGGTCAGGTTGGGCAGACGGGCGTCTAAACATGCGCGGGCTGTCGGGAATCGATGGGGTCCGATACATCGCGGCGACCGGTGAAGGTGTCTCTGCGGACCTCGCTGGGCACGGAGGACTCCCGATCCCGATTGCGTCGGGCGTGGTGTCGAGTGCACCCGAGGTCGAAGAGAGTCTCAAGAGCAAGCAAGACGAGGGGGTCGCATGGTTCGATGGCCCTATCTCTTTTGGGGACCTGTGGGTGCGTGCGCGGACGCCGTCGGGGGGAGCGCGTTGGTTCAGGACGCTGCCCTCTCAAATCCAGTCTGTGGCCACCAGCGGAGAACAACTCTGGATCGCACTCGACGACCAAATCGTTGTCCTGGACTCGTCGGGAGCGTTGGTCCTTCGAGTCGAGCTTCCAGTCAAGGCGATAGCCGAGGCTCAAGACGGTGGGGTCTGGGCCGTTGATGGCTCAGACCGGCTTCGAATCGGTCCGACGGGGGAGGTGCTGCTGCGGGACGACGCACCGGGAGCCGCCCACATTACAGGCGACGGCTTGTGGGCGACATCGGACGTGGTCGCATTGATTTCGGGAGCGTTTGGGCCCAAGGGCGCGCCGCGAACGGTCGGCATCAACAAGATGGGTCTCATTGTAGGGCTCGATGGACAAGGCAATGCGGCCCTTCGTGTTCACATCGACGGTGCCGAGGCGTCGCTCGGTCCGAGCATCAGCAGTGCAGATCTCGATGGAGACGGCCAAGACGAGCTGGTGATCAGCAGCTGGGGCCGAGGAATAGCGACACTTGAGGTGGAGATACCATGAACGAGACGCGTGACCCCTATGAGGCCCTAGACTCGAAGGACATCGCCGATAGAGCCGCGGCGTGCCGTGACCTCTCCCTGGAAGGGAGACCAGAGGATCTCGAGAGGCTCGCTTCCGTGGCGGGAACAGACAAGTCACCCGGGGTACGCCTGAGCGCGGCCGCTGCGGCTGCAGACATTCTCTCACGCTATCGCGTGGGTCCCGCACGTGCTGAACTGACCGATGACCAGCGAGAAGTGTTCTATGCCGTGTTCGCACGGGTCAGTCCTGCGCTCAATGCTGGCGTGTTTCCGATGATGGCCTGTCTCGACCATGCTCGGGGGCGGCGGATGATCCTGGGTGGACTTCGAGATCCACAGGCCGGCGTGCGGCTTGGCGCGGCCGTGGGGCTCATGCGACTGTGTTCCAGCATCAGCACGCTCGGCGATGACGCTCTCGAGGCATCGGTAGTGACGCTGCTCTCCGATTCTCGGCATCAGCCGGACGCGCTCGCTCAGATTGCCCGCGTATGTGCAGCGGTTGGATACACCAGCGCTTCCGAGGCCATTCGAGGCCTCGAGCTCAGCGGAATCCATGCCGAGGTCGCCGCCGAAGCCCTCGGCGTGCTGGACGGTGCAGCCCACCCGCTGAGAGGCGTTTGGTTTAGCGACGGGAACGATGCAGGTGAGACCAATCTCCATCCGCCGTTGGCGCCGATGCTAGCCGTCTTCGATGGGACAACCGCCCTCATCCATGACGGCACCGGGTGGACGGCTCATGCTCGGTTTGAGCCGAGACGGCGTATGTTCGTTCGTCGTGTGGGGGAACCTGAAGCGGCACCCGCCTTCCAGACTGATGACCGGACGTTTTATGTTGGTACCGGTCCGGTGATAGAGCAACTGGTGGAAGCCGACTTTACCAAGTCCGGGCGCACGACGAAGGCCGGGACTCAGGCTGTTGAGGCGCTCTCGACCGCGCTTCCGGATACCGCAGAGGGGCACTACCGCCTGGCACGAGTGGCCATGAACGCAGGCATGGTCGACGTGGCGACCGCCGCTCTGTTCTCTGCCCTAGAGGCAAAGAAGACGCCCGCAGCATGCTGGCTTGCACTGGGTGATGTGCTCTGGGAGCAGGAGCCGTCGGAGGCGAAGGCTCACTACGTGACCTACACGAAGAGAGGCCGGCGCAGAGATGATGAAGAAGGGATGGACCGAGCGAAAGCGCGCTCCTAGCCTTCAGTCCCACATCGCTTCAATCCGCCACGCCTTCAGCCGAATCCTCAAGACCAAGTCGGAGTTGGTGACAGGCAAGAGAATGAACGTGCGCTCGTCGACTTCGTACCAACCCTCATCGGTTGGCCCCGCCAAGTACTGGAAGATCGTCGGCTCCGCGGGAAGCTCGAGCGGCATAGGCTCGCCATTTCCTCGGTCCACGGCGTCGATCTTGAGAATCCCTTCATCCGAGTAGAAGTTGAAGGTGTCTCCTTCGGATGCCGGCTGGCTGCCGGCAACGGTGGTGAAAGAGACGCCGCCGTTGTCTGAAGTCCATCGTTCACCGTCTACCGCACGCTGGGACTGGACTCCGGAAAGTGAGCCCTCAACTTCCCAGTTGCCGAGGACTTCGTCGAAGGTCACCGTCCACTCCTCGGTTCGGACGAGGCCGCCACAGCGGCTCATCTGCACCCGTCGTCCCGTAGCCTCGTCCGCGAATAGGTCTGGATTTGAGGAATTTCCAACGTCCAGGAAGCTGATGGACTCATAGCCTTGGTTGAGCGGCACGTGCGGGCCTTCGTAGTCCAGTGCAGCACATCCGGAGTCTCCCTCGAGCAGGATGACGGCACCGTTGTACATGGTGGCGGCCACGGCCTTCGCTTGGACGCGGGTACCGACGTCGTTTCGCTCTTGCAACATCACCCGTCGAGCGGTCGGGGCGAGGCCGACGATCGGACTCTCAAGCTGAAATCCGCCGTAGGTGTCATCCATGGGGTTGACGTCGATCCAGGCCCTCGCCCGGACGTCGTAGACATCGACCCTGTTGAGTCCAGCCAGGCCCACGAAGAGGTGCTCGTAGTCGCGGTTGACCGTCGGGTCATCAAACAAGGCGCCCGTGTCCTCATCCTCGAGCCGCTGCTCAAGCTCACTGAGCGCGTCGGACACCCAGGCCATGGACGTGACGGGGGCGGCCGCTGGAACCACGTCATGCGCGCTAAGCTCGGGGTTGTCATGGTTGAGCGTCATCTTGAAGAGCTGCGGGTTGTGGGCGTCCGCGACGAAGAGATCCGCGATGGTCTCACCGAAGGCGAGGCGCCATGCCTGGCTACCCTCAGGCAACAGATAGCGCCCGTTCTCGGCCCCTCGAATGATGTCCCAGACGACGATGCTGCTCCGCTCGGTGAGCGGATCCCAGACAGCGGCCACAAGATTCGGCGTCTCCGGTGCCCGCTCGAGCGCCAGAATGGTGCCCCCGAGATCATGCTCAACAATCCCCGTATCTGTCTCGAGGGTGAAGCGATCGCCGCGAGTGGCCTTCCCGGTGATGGTGAAGGAGAGCTCATTGTTGTCCGACTCGAAGTACTCCCCTTCGCTGGTCTGCTGCGTCTGCAGCCCGGAGCGGGAGCCCTCCGTCTTCCACACGCTGCCGTCGAAGACGATGCTCCAGGTCTCCGTGGTGGTCCAGCCGTTGTGCAGCGCGATGTTTGAGAGGGTCGGGGAATCGCCGCTGCCGTCCCGATCTTCAAACACGGGCTCCTTGTGGGTCGCTTCTCGAACCACTGGGTTTGGGTCCATGCCGACAATGTAGGGGATCTCTAGCAACACATCGTTGGCGGTATCCGCGGCATAGAGGCTGACCTCGATGTCGTCTGGAGAGTAGACCTCGATCTGCCCCAACATCCGGCGAACGCCCGTCGCGAGCCACCTCGGCCGCACAAAGGGCGCCGCGACCTGATCCGAGAGCAAGGTTCCGTGCTTGAGGTCGAGCGGCACGATGCGACCGTTCCGGGTGCTCGAAACGAAGCCCACGGCATCCTCGTAGGGGCCCATTTCTTGGTGGTCCAAGACGGTGCTATGGGAGGGGCCATCGAAGGCATGGGTGTGTACGTAGCCTTCCTGACAGGCCGTCACCGCCAGCGATGCGACAAGGACTAGAGGTTGGCGAGCCATGTCAGGACCTCCAGGTAGGTCGGGCTGGCCTCGTTGACATCCAGGAGGCCAATGCTGGCGTGGGTCACGTTATCAACGACCTCGCCGGTGTAATTCCCGAACACGAGGGTCTGACCGTCGGGTGATAAGACCATGCTGTATGGGTTCTCGCCGACATTCGGTGTCTCGCCGACGATCATGCCGTACGGACCCATGCTTAGGTCATAGGTCGTGATGCTGTTTCGGTTGAAGTTACTGACGAAGAGCCGCCGTCCGTCCGGGTGAAGGTCACCTCGTAGCGCTCCAGCGCGATGATGAGCGACTCCACGGTCAGGATGTCCAAGT
>CAZKOI010000035.1:9758-16167 GCA_964554315.1 uncultured Enterobacterales bacterium
ACGAAGAGCCGCCGTCCATCCGGGTGAAGGAGCATCCGCCCGGGTCCGACAGAGCTCATCGAGGTGGCGCCTTGGTCGCGCTCCGCGCCCCTCGGTGCAGCCAAGAAGCCTGTGGCGGGGTCGTGGATGTAGTCTCCATATTCGTCGTCAACGACCGTACTCATGTCGAGGGTGACCACGGATGCCGGTGAGTCCACCAATCCATAGATGTGGTCGCTCCCCGGAATGGAGATGACCTGACGGAAGCCAGTGGCCCAGCTGGTCGTGTTGAGCAGGAGGACGGCCTCGACGCCGAGGTAGTTCTTATCAAAGAATCCCGACGCGGCGTCGGTGTCGTCGCGAACGTCGATCACAAAGAGGCCAGGGTAGAGCTTTGACACCGCGTACAGAAAGCCCCGCGCTTCATCGAGGTGGAGGCTCGTGAGACCGATACCTGTGGTCTGACTCCCGTCGGTTGCCCCATCGAGCGGAATCGCATCCCCGTCCTCGTCGCCAAGCTCGGTGCTGAAGGTGAGCGTGTCGCCTACGCGGGGGTTGTTGGGCGTCGTGTTGAATCGATCGGGCGCGAATCCGAACGCGCGACCGACACGAACGTTGTCCTGGAGCCAGCCACCGAAGTGCATCTCAAACCCATCGTCGGCCTCCACCACCACGGGGCGCGTGACGTCACTCCGGTAGAAGGGGCCCCCCGAGGAGTCGAGCACCACACGAGCATCGTCCGTACCTGCGACCAATGGCCTCGAGAAGGCGGACTCATCGACGGCACGGAAGGCATAGCCAATGCGCCAGTTGTTGCCGTCGAAGCCGCTATACCAGAGGTGCTCACCCTCCTCGTCTGCGAGGACCCATGCGTCCTTCACGCCCGAGTCGTCCCAGGAGCCCGGCCTGCCAAGCCCCAGCTGATATCCGCGCGGTGCATCGTCGCGTGTCCACTCCACGCCGTCATCACTGGTGGCTGAGCCAATTCGCCACCGCGACCCGTCAAATCCGGAGTACCACATCCTCCAGCCGCCGGTAGGGAGGCTGACCACGGAGTTTGGAACGACAGAGAGCCGATCCCAGTCGGTGCTCCCAGAGGTGAGGGCTCGGCCCTCAGACGTCCACGAGAGGCCATCGCTGCTGGTCGCCAACCCAATAGTAGAGCGGTTGTTTCCCTGTCCGGCGTAGAGCATGTGGTAGCCGCCAGGGACCTCGAACACAACCGGGTGGCTGACGCCCGCTGCTTCGAACGATTCGCCTCCGCCTTCAAAGACCGCGCCTCGAAGCGCCTGCATTTGACCGTCAGAGGTGAGTGTAGCCACGCCGATGGTCTGCCGGCCCGAGCGGCTGGTAAGCGTGATCCAGGCGGTCTCGGTGTCGTCGACCACACCCAAGCTATCGACTTGAACGCCTCCGCTCGATGCCGATCCGGCGTCGCCCAAGTCCAACCATGCGCCGGCGACAACCTCGACGGACCACCCCGCTGACACGGCGGCAAAGGCCAGTCCGGGTGTGAGCGGAGCCCCGAGGGGACCGGCGTGCTCACCGCGGACCTGAAAGGCGTCGGTCGAGGATCCTTGAAACGCCACGCTTGGGGGGCGGAGGAAGTCATCGGTTGTCACGCCGTCGCCGAAAAGCTGCTCCCCTGGGAGGCGAGCCCATCGGGTTCCATCGCGACTCTCAGCCATGGCAATGGTCCACTCGCTGCCGCTCCACTCGCTGTAGGCCATGAGCCAGCGTCCGGGCGCCGCATGGACGCTGGGCGCTGCAGCCCCTCCGACCGTCTCATACAGGGGCGTGGAGTCGCTCGTCCAAGACTCGAGATCCTCGCTGTAGGCATGCCCAATTCGCCAGCTCGTGCCGTCGAATGCGCTGTACATCATTCGCCACAGCTGGGTCTCAGGGTCGTAGATCACGTGCGGGTCACTGATGTGGTCACCCTCGAAGTCGTGAGAGGGGCGCAGAGCGGGCTCAGAGGCGACCTGGAACGTGAGCCCATCTTCGGAGGCGCCTGTACCAATGACACTCGGGCCCGAACCGCCGATGTCGTCGTCCTGGGCATCAAAGAAGATCTGGTAACCGTTGAGGCCAAGCGTGACGTTGGGGCCGCCAAGCCATCCCATCCAGTCGCGCACCTCGGGCTCAAGGGTCGGGATGGAGTCACCGATCCAGTCACCCAGGTATTCTCCGCTCGCTGCCCCCCAGATGGTGCCTTCGCTGGCGAACACCATGCGCGATGTGAGGGGGCTGTAGGACGGGTCAGCAACCTCGACGACCTCATCCTCGAGGTCCTCGACCGCTAGCTCAACGCCCATTGCATTGTCATAGAACTGGAGCGCGCCTTCATCGTCCCGGTTGAGCTGGGAGGTGGACCGTGAGAGGCCTGCCGCGCTCGGCGTCCAGAGCCGCCAGGTACCTTCCGCCCATGTCAAGGTCCACACGTCGTCCAAGAGGAGCCTGTCGCCGAGAATATCAACCCGGGTGAGGTGGGCCTGACCACCGGTCTCGCTGTGGTCGGCGTACACCGCTGCGCTCACAGTGGTCAGAGGCCAAGGATTGATCGTGGCGATCTCCGCTTGAGTGGTATCCAGCACCGAGATGTCATGGTCCGTCCGATTCGCGACAAAAGCCAGACCGGTCACGGCGTCAATCTCGACGTCGATGGGGTCGCTCTTGACCTCCACCGTCGAGCCGCCGTCAGTTCCGCGCGTACTGAGAGTGGGGTCTGCGGGGTCGGAGAGGTCAACGAGGAGGACCTCGTCATCGTAGACCCGCGTACGGGCGTCGCTTGACTCGCGCAGTCCGATGTAGCCCGTGCCGTCGTGGACGGTCAGGCCGATGCCGAAGTTTGGCAGGGGCATGGCGACCGCATCGAGCGTGTGGAGCTCATTGGTCGAGTCTCCCACGTCGATGTTGCTCCATGGGATGGAGAGTAGGCTTCCGCCGGTGAAGGTGAGGTAAGGGTTTGCGTTCGTGACCAGCAGGCGCTTGTCCTCGCCCTCACCGAGAAATTGAAGCTCGTTGGGTCCAGCGAGGCACGTTCCGATTCCGATCTGCCCGAACTCATACTGGCCGTCGGGGTACTCTGCACATACGCCGACATCCGGGTAGGGCGATATCTGGACACATCCAGTGGCAAAGATGAGGGCGGGAATCAGGAGACGCATAGCGATGGCTCGTAGCCCGGCCGCGGCCGCGAGGCCACCCGGGCGGAGGCGGGGAGGTGCGGTCTTTAGAGGAGGCCGAGCGTCGCGTGCGCGGCTGCCAGCCGTGCGACGGGAACCCGGAACGGGGAGCAGCTGACGTAGTCTAGGCCTGCACGGTGGAAGAAGCCAACGCCGGTCGGGTCTCCGCCGTGTTCCCCGCAGACGCCGACCTTGAGCCTGGCGTTGCTGTGGCGTCCTCGCTCGGTACCCATCTGAACCAGCTGGCCGACGCCATCGATGTCGAACTTGGCGAGCGGTGAGTCGGTGAGGATTCCCGCACCGAGGTAGGGCGTGAGGAACTTACCCATGTCATCGCGAGAGAAGCCAAACGTCATCTGTGTGAGGTCGTTTGTGCCGAAGCTGAAGAAGTCGGCGTGCTTGGCGATGTCCTTGGCCAGAAGGACTGCCCGCGGCAGCTCAATCATGGTGCCGATGCGATAGTCAATGGAGACGCCCTGCTCTGCCATGACGGCCTCGGCGGTCTCGACGGCGTGCTCGCGGCAGACCCGAAGCTCTCCATCGGTCGCCACCAGCGGAATCATGACCTCCGGTATGACCTCGACCCCCTCCTGCGTCAGCTGGCAGGCGGCCTCAAAGATCGCTCGGACCTGCGTCTGGTAGATCTCCGGCGAGGTGACACCGATTCTGCAGCCTCGGTGACCCATCATGGGGTTCATTTCATGGAGCTCCTTGAGTCGCTCGCTGAGGACATCGGTCCGAACGCCCAGGTCTTGCGCGACACTGTTGATGTCCTCGGCCCGGTCTGGCAAGAACTCGTGCAGCGGCGGATCAAGGAGACGTACCGTGACGGGGAGCCCATCCATGGCACGGAAAATCTCTAAGAAGGAGTCTCTCTGGATAGGCAGAATGTCGCTGAGCGCGCGCAGACGGGTTCGGTCGTCCTTCGCCAGAATCATCTGCCGCATCGCACGGAGCGCATCGGGCTGAAAGAACATATGCTCGGTTCGGCAGAGGCCGATTCCGACCGCGCCGAGTGAGCGAGCGCGGCTCGCGTCGGACCCGTTGTCTGCGTTTGCACGAACCTCTAGGCGTGCCCGCTCGTCGGCCCATCCCAAGAGGTGCGCCATGGCTCCAGAGTCTGTTGGCGGGGCAATGGTGGGCACCTGGCCCTCCATGACCTCACCGGTGCCGCCATCGATGGTGATCCAGTCCCCACGACGAATGACGGTATCGCCCGCATAGAAGAGCGCTCGGGCGTAGTCCACCGCGATCTCTGAGCAACCCACCACGCACGGGCGTCCCATTCCTCGAGCGACGACCGCAGCGTGGGAGGTCTGGCCCCCGCGGGAGGTCAGGATGCCCGTGGCGACTGTCATGCCTTGGATGTCCTCAGGACTGGTCTCCATGCGAACAAGGATGACGCTCTCGCCCCGCTCGGCCAACTCTTGGGCTTCATCGGAGTGGAACACCACGCGTCCTGTTGCTGCGCCCGGGCTCGCGTCGAGGCCGCGTGCAATCACCTTCTTCTTTGCGTCCGGGTCGAGCATGGGGCGAAGCACCAACTCAAGACTCGCTGGATCAATGCGGCCGATGGCGGCATCGATGTCGATCAGGCCTTCGTCCACCATGTCGACGGCGATCTGGACCGCGGCTGCGGGGGTGCGCTTCCCGGTGCGTGTCTGCAGAAGGTAGAGGCGGTTATCCTCGACGGTAAACTCGATGTCTTGCATGTCCTTGAAGTGGGCCTCCAAGACCTGCTGAATGCGGTCGAGTTCACTGTAGACCTCGGGCATGGCCTCCTCGAGAGGCACTCCCTCTGCGCCCTTTTGGTTGGCCGTGAGCGGACCGGGTGTGTGTGTGCCGGCGACGACATCCTCTCCCTGCGCGTTGGGAAGCCACTCACCGAAGAAGATCTTCTCCCCGTTCTTTGGATCGCGGGTGAAACACACTCCTGTGGCGGAGGTGTCGCCCATGTTTCCGAACACCATCGCCTGAATGTTGACGGCCGTACCGGTGTTGTCGGGTATGCCTTGTGACTTTCGGTAGTACCGAGCCCGGGGTGTGTTGAAGCTTCGGAACACCGCATTCACCGCTAAGCGGAGCTGGTCCTCCGGATGTTCAGGGAAGGTTCCGTGGCCCTCGGTGACGACATCCTTCAGGGCGCTGACGAGGGTCTTGAGCTCGTCGACGGTGAGCTCCGACTCTTCTCGTCCCTTTCGCAGTTGGTCGGTGACCCGCGCAAAGCGGGTGTAGTGGATGCCCAGCACGACATCGCCGAACATGGTGATGAATCGGCGGTAGGAGTCCCATGCGAAGCGTGGGTTGCCGCTCTTTTGAGCGAGGCCTTCGACTGTCACGTCGTTTAGACCCAGGTTCAGCACGGTATCCATCATCCCGGGCATCGAGACCGGTGCTCCAGAGCGCACCGAGACCAAGAGAGGATTGTTGGCATCGCCGAAGGTCTTTCCGGTGATGGCCTCGATGTGCTTGAGGCCATCAAGGGTCTCGGCCCAGAGGGTCTCCGGCCACTGCTCCTCGGACTGAAAAAAGTGGACGCAGGCTTGGGTCGTGATGGTGAACCCGGGGGGTACGGGCAGGCCGAGATTGCTCATCTCTGCGAGCCCAGCGCCCTTCCCGCCCAGGAGGGGCTTCATTGAACCATCACCCTCGGCGCGCGCGCCGCCGAATCGATAGACGTATTGAGTGGACATGGGCGGCTTCCTCACGGGTGTGTAGGGGTGCGACCTCTAACACCGCCCAGCGGCGGCATCACCCTTCATCCTGCGCCGTTTATCTTTTCGTCCAGGAAGCGCGGAACGGCATCCATGCTGATGCGCTGCTGAGCGCCGGTGTCTCGGTCCCGTGCCGTGACGCTTCCATCGGTCAAGGTCTCTTGGTCGACGGTGAAGCACCATGGTGTGCCGGCCTCATCCATCCGAGCGTAGCGCTTTCCGATGGATTGCTTGACGTCGAACTGGGTGACATGACGAGAGCGCAGCTGGAGGTACAGCTTCTCGGCTACCTCGGGCATGCCGTCCTTGTTGACCAGCGGGAACACGGCGGCCTTGATGGGGGCCATTTGGGGATGGAACCGCATCAGCTCGGGGCTAGGCCTGCTGTCGTCCACATCGTAGGCCTCGCACAGGAGCACCAGCACGCCGCGGGTGAGCCCACTCGCGGGCTCAATGACGTGTGGCAGATAGCGCTCTCGGGTGTCGTCTTGGAAGTAGGTCAGCTTGGTCTTGCTGTGGTCTTGGTGCTGG
>CAZKOI010000035.1:16177-18426 GCA_964554315.1 uncultured Enterobacterales bacterium
GAGCGATGCCCTCCAGTTCGCCGAACCCATCCCCTCCGGAGAAGGGGTAGCGGTACTCAACGTCGTAGGTGCCTGCACCGCACTTTGCGTAGTGTGCGAGTTCATCCTGGTCATGCTTTCGAAGCACCAGGTTCTCGGCCTTTACGCCCACGCTCTTCCACCAGTTTAAGCGATAGTCGACCCAGAACTTGAACCACTTCTCGGCCTCGTCAGGGTGGCAGAACCACTCCATCTCCATCTGCTCGAACTCTCGGCTTCGGAAGATGTAGTTGCGGGGGGTGACCTCGTTTCGAAAGGCCTTGCCGATCTGGGCAATTCCAAAGGGCACCTTGACCCGGGTGGTGTCGAGAACGTTCTTGTAGTTGAGGAAGATACCTTGAGCGGTCTCCGGCCGGAGGTAGGCCACATTCTCTGGACCGCCGGTGGCGCCGACCGTGGTCTGGAACATGAGGTTGAACTGCTTGGGCTCCGTGAGTGTTCCCTGGTCCTTGGTGTCGGGGCCAACGATGGTGGCGTAGTCCGCGACGGTGAGGTCTTCGAGTGCAACCACCTCAAAGAGTTCCTCGACAGGTCGACCTCGGAGTGCGCCCTTCATCTTCTTGAGGATGGCGTCCGGCTGACCTTCCATGAAGGCATAGCTCGGATGAACATCCGCTCCCTCGCGGGGGCGGAAGACCAGGACGTGGTCGAGGCGGTAGCGGTTCTTGGTTGCCCGACAGTCGACCATCGGATCCGAGAATCCACCCACATGGCCCGAAGCGACCCAAGCCTTGGGGTTCTGGATGATGCTCGAGTCGATTCCCACGATGTCCAGGGGGCTGCCGTCGGGGCCAATGGGAGGGCACTCGACCATGTCGCGCCACCACCGGTCTCGGAGGTGGTTCTTGAGCTGTGTACCGAGCGGTCCGTAGTCCCAAAAGCCGTTGAGGCCCCCATAAATTTCTGAGGCAGGAAAGACGAAGCCACGTCGCTTGCAGAGCGAGACGAGCTTCTCCATGAGGGCTGAACCTTCGGGGCGGCTAGACATGGCAGACTCCGTTGAGGGCGTCTGAGTACCCAGTTTATGGCGCCCCTGCCACTGACTTTGGCGAGGTCCGATGGGGGAGCTGGCTAAGCCTCGACGTGATCGGTCTCTGACCGGCCCAGAAGGGCCTCCGCACAAGGTCGAATCACGCGCCGGATGGCTCGGGCAACCACGGCCTGCTCCGCAGCGGTCGAGAGAACACCCCACGGGCTCAACTCCCCGCCTCGCTGCTCGGCGCTACCCCACGGCTGGCTCAGCGCCATGGCGAAGGTCTCCGCCGCCAAGGGCTTGAGGCTGGGGTCTACATCGAGGATCCAGTGCACCGTCTTCCACGCCAGAGCGGAGTGACGCTGCTCGTCCTCGGCCACACCCAAGAGGACCTGCTTGATATGGAGGTCGCGAGCGGACTCACCGGCGGCCTGACAGACGGCGGCGGAGATGGTCTCATTCACGCAGGCCTCCCGAATGGTGTCAGTCAGCAGCGCGGCCATGTCTGTCGTCGTATCGAGAGCACCCTCGACGGGAAGCGCGCCCAGTCCGATCTCGCCATCACCCAAGCGGCTCGCAATACCCAGAGCGGCTCGCGCGTGACGAATCTCGTCCGCTTGTGCTCGGGTGGCCTCCACGATCAGTGTGGCGGGAGCGCCTAGCGCCATGAGGTGGAGGTTGAAGCGTGCGAATGAGGCGACGGATGCGTGCTCAAATCGTGCCGTCTCGGTCCAGTGCGAGGCCAAGATCGCGCGCAGGTGGGGCGGTACTCCCGAGGGCGCCCAGTCGGTCGCCTCGGACCATGCGTTGGCACTCCCGCACGGCGCGAGGCGGACCTCACCCTCGACGGTGAACGGACGCCCTTCAGCCCACTCAGCGTAGCTAAAGTCGTTCATCACGTAGCAGCAGGCATCAGTCCTCGACTCAACGGGACCGCAGACCATGGACGCCCAGAAGTCACCAAAGACACCGTCTGAGGTCCCGAAGGTGCTCCAGAGGAGGTCCCACGGATCTCTCTCCGTGCCGCTCATGCAGCTGTCCCAGGTTCCGTCATCGGGGAGGGGGACACAGATCATAAAGTTGCCCTCGGGCCACGGAGAGGTGTACGGGCTCCACTCGCCAGCGCTGGCCGTCCAGTCGTCAGCAGCCTCGCATGTCACGTCCGCGTCGGCGTCGGCGTCGGCGTCGGCGTCCGCGTCGGCATCGGCGTCCGCGTCGGCATCGGCGTCCGCGTCGG
>CAZKOI010000036.1:0-17858 GCA_964554315.1 uncultured Enterobacterales bacterium
GCGGATGGACCGAAGCAGGTGAACGAAGCCATTGAGCGGCGATTGGGGTACGGCCCCGACCAATTCCGCCAGCTGGTTGTGCTGCCTCAGGGCGAGTTCCGGACCTTGGTCACCGCCAAGAGCGCCGACCGAGAAGCCATTTTCAGTCGTATCTTTGATACGCGGCGATTCGCGGCGCTCTCTGAGGCTCTGGGGGACGCCTTTAAGCAGGTCAAGGCAGAACTCGACGCGCGCGAGAGTGCGCGCGAGGGCCTCCTCAAGAGCGTGCAGGTTGAATCGGAGGATGCGCTGTTAACCCGGATCGCCGAGCAAAAGATGCTGTGCGATACCTACCGCGACCAGGCGGCGGCCGCGAGAGCGGAGGCCAAGCTCGCTCGTGACGCACTCGAGACCGGTCGCTCCATCCAGCTCCGCTTGGATGAACTGAAGCACTCGGAGGCCGAGGTTCAGCGGGTAGAGCTCCAGCGTCCGCAGATCATGGCGGTTCGGGAGCGCCTCGAGCGCGCAGAGAAGGCCGCGACCACGAGCGCCAGCATGAAGCATCGGTCCGAGCGGCGGCAAGATCTAAAGACAGCGAAGCGGAACCTCGAGCTGGCCCAAGCCACAGTCGACGCGGCTGGCCTCCATCTGACTCGAGCCCGCGCCGACGCTACCGCCCAAGAGGCGGAGTCCCCACGGCGTGAGGCGCTCGCCGCCCGAGTCACCGAGCTGCAAACGCTGGCTCAGGAGTCTCAAGAGTACGAACAAGCGCTCAAAGCACTGAAGCACATCGACCAGAGCCTTGCCCAATGCCAGACCAACGTCGACCAACTTCAGCAGGCCCTCACTCAAGCGACCACACTCGAAGAGACCCATGCTGGCCTCGTCATCAAGGCTGAGCAGGCCGCGCAGTCGGCCCAGACGCTCAGCCAGCTCCTCCACAGCCTCAAGCGTCTGAAGGCAGAGGTATTGGGCATCGCAGAGACATTGATCGCGGGCGAGCCCTGCCCGGTGTGTGGAAGTCCGGACCACCCCGACCCTGCCCTTCCCGCGAGTGATGGGCGCGCCGAGACGAGTGATCCGGAGATCGCCGAGAATGAGGCTAGGCTCGCAGAGGTCAAGGAGACCGCGAGCGCACTCCCCGCGATGAAGGAGGCCTTGACAGCGGCACGAGAGAGCCGCTCGCGTGTCCAGCAACACCTGCAAGATGCGGAAGAGGCACTCAGCAACGCCCGCGCGACTCGACTTGCCCGCCACCACGATGTCGAGCGGCTCAGTCAGCGCGTCCCCGAGCCCTTGAGAGCACCCGGCGCCATCGCGTCGGCACTGAGTGCGGCGGAGACCGAGATCGCGTCACTCAAAAAGGCTTGGACCACAGCCCAAGAGGCACTCCTTGGTGCACTTCAATCAAACCAGGACGCGCAGGCGACGCTCCGCGAACGAAACGACGCGCTTCGGACCGCTGAGGAGCGCCTGGCCGACGCCGAGGGGGAGCTCAGCAAATCGATCGTCGAGGCCGGCTTCAAGGATGAGTCGGACTTGCTGGATGCAACGTCCACGGATGAGCAACGCCTCGCAATGAGGGTCCGCCTTGATGATTGGACGCAAGCCTGCAGCGCCGCCACCGCACGCCGCGAGCGCGCGAGGGCAGCGGCCGATGGCCTCGCCCCACCAGACATCGAGGCACTTCAAGCCGCTTTGGTGGAGCAGGAACGCGCAGCCACTGCGAGCCAAGACCAACTTCTTGATGGCATGCGCACATTCGACGGTCTCGAGACAGTAGTCCGACAGCTTGAGGAGAATGGAGTCGCCCAGGCTGAGCAGCGCGCGCACTTTACCGTCCTCGGTCGTCTGTCGAACCTGGCCAACGGCAAAGGCCCTCAGCGGATCACCTTTGAACGCTTCGTCCAGGCCGAGATCTTGGAGTCTGTGCTCGTCAGCGCTAACCACCGCCTTCACACGATGAGCAGCGGCCGCTACCAACTCTGTCGCGCGGCCACGGGCTCCGACAAGCGCCGATCTGCAGGCCTCGATCTCGACGTCTTGGACGCTCACACGGGCACGAGCCGTCCCGTCACCACCCTCTCCGGTGGTGAGGGTTTCGAGGCCGCTCTCGCTCTTGCTCTCGGACTAGCCGATGTCATTCAGGCTCACCTGGGCGGCATCCAGCTGGACACCATCTTCGTTGACGAGGGCTTTGGCAGTCTTGGCGACCAAGACCTCGATGCGGTGATCACAGCGCTGCAGTCGCTGCAGGCCGGTGGCCGCTTGGTCGGCCTGATCTCTCATGTACCGGAGCTGAAGTCCCGGATCAGGGCGAGGCTCGAGGTCATCAAGGGGAGAAATGGCAGCACCACCCGCTTTGTGGTTCCATAGAGCTGAAGGAGCACACATGTCCCACTGGTCTCTCGGCCCCGAGGCTATCATTGCACCGACCCTCATCTCGTCGTTCATGGAGAGGCACTGGGACCACGAGCCCCTGCTCGCTCAGGGGCGCGGTGAGGGATTCGTCGAGGGGCTGATGTCCCTTGAGGAGATTGATCGGCTGATTCACCAAGGCAGCCCCCTCTACCCGTCATTTAGGTTGGTGAAGGAGGGCGCCGAGGTACCTCCATCCGCCTACACCGTCGACAACGTCAGCTGGGGAACCGGTGCAGTGTCGGGATTCCTCAACCGAGAGGCAGCAAGGGCCCTCATGGCGGATGGGTGCACATTCGTGATGGAGGCGGTCCAGCGGGTGCATCCCAGTGTGGCTGCTCTGAGCCGACAATTCGAGCAGACTTTCCACTGTCCTTCTCCCGTGAATCTCTACTTGACGCCCCCCTCAGCTCAGGGTTTTCAGCCCCACTTTGACGTCCAAAACGTGTTCGTTCTGCAGCTTCATGGGACGAAGCGATGGACCGTCTTCGAACCCCACATTCGACAGCCTCTTCCGAGTCAGGCAGTCAACGGTGCCGTCCCACCAGGACAACGCCTCTTCGATGTGACGCTCGCTCCAGGAGACTTGCTTTACATCCCCCGAGGGTTTGTCCACGTCGCCCACACGACGGATACCGTCTCCGCCCACCTCTCCGTGAGCCTCCTGCCAACCACTTGGGCCGACATCTTTCGTGCGCTCGTCTCAACCCTTCCCCACGATGAGCGCTTCCGTCAGTCGATCGTGCTGCAGCCAAGCGGTCCAGCCGAGATGACCGAGACCCTAGAGAATCAATTCTCAGCCCTCCTCGACGCCTTTGTCGCCGGCTCGGATGCAGAAGATGCCCTGGACCAACTCGGTCGCCAATTCGTTGATTCGCGCCTCCCGCACACAGCCGGTGCGCTCAGCGCCCTTCACCCTCAAGGGTCCGTGACGATGGACACTGCACTCATGGTTCCAAAAGAAATCATTCGGAGGGTCGACTGCAGCGGCGAGCATGCTCACCTGCACTTCCATGGGAAGACCATCTCCGCACCATGGCACGATCTTCCTGCGCTTCGCTTCATCGCCGAGTCGGAGCGCTTTCAGACCCGGGAAATTCCGGGGCGATTATCGGATGACCACAAGTGTGAACTCGTCGAACACCTCCTCAAAGAGGGCTTTCTAACAAAAGAATAGGGCCCAAATTGGTCCCACAGCGGCCTCGTTCGCGGATGCTGGTTTCGTACAGCCAAGCGAATCGAAGACACGAACGAACCCGACAAACCGATCACTCACTTCGAGTGTAAGGGTGAAAGGGCCGCTTCGTTACGCTATGAGTTCACCTTAGGAGATCACGAGGCCCCATGAGAAACGCGATCAAAGTCCTTCTGGCAAGCTTGGCCATCACCGCGCTGACGATCACCACCGCCCACGCGCAGAGCATCGTCGTACCGCCGCTCGTCGCCCGAGGCGCGCCAGACCAGACCGTTCAGCAAATGACAGCGCTGGTTTCCTCCGAGCTAGAGTTCGTCGGCGAGTTTGAGCAAGTCAAGGCGCTGAGCAAGCGTCCGTCCCAACTGGGTCCCAACTGTCTCGGCTCCACACCCTGCCTCTCGGGCATCGCGAAGGCGGAAGGCTCCTCGAGTCTCCTTGGTGGAAAGGTCACCAAGTACGGCGACGAGTACGAGGTATCTCTGGTCTACCTAAAGAGCGGCAAGATCGCGCGGACGGTCAAGCGCAGGATGTCGACAGACCCCATGTCGGTGGCCGATGAGTTGGCCATTCTTGTTCGATACGCCATCACCGGCGTTGACCCGGCAGCGAAGGCCGCAGAAGAGCGTGTTTCGGGCTTCGACGGCGGCGGCGTTGCGCTGATGGACGACGAGGAAGACCTCGACGATGACGCGCTGCTGATGGCCGCACCCGCCGCCACGCTCGCAGATCCGGATGCACTCGAGGACGACCCCGAAGAGCCCGAAGACGATGACTTCGGCTACGGTGCTGCGGCTGGCGCCGGCGCCGCGAGCCTTGCGGCCTCGCGCAGCGATGCCGAGATCTTGTCTGCTCCCGCGACCGAATACCCATCGGCTGCGCCGGCTCCGGACCCCGGCTTCAGCGAAGACGACATCACGTTCGGGGGGTCGGCCTCGGACATCTCAACCGAGGACATCTCGTTTGGAAGTGCGGCCATCCTTATTCAGGTTGACGAGCCCCCTGAAGACCCGGTTGTGGAGCCAGACGACTACGAAGACGATCGTTACCGTGAGCCTGCAGCCCCCGTTTCAAGGCGCGAGTCAAGGCGCGATGATTCACGACGCGATGAGCCTCGGCGCCAGCCCCGCAAGTCAGAACCACGGAGCCGACCCAAGCGCACCAAGGCCGACCGTACGAAGCGGACAGCTGGACCGGCGGATGGAGGTCTCGAGGTCACCGGCAAGATCGGCTACGCGCGCTTCCAGTTCCTCAACTTCGTCACCTTTGGGGTTGAAGCGGCCTATGAGCTCGTCCCGAACATTGCCGTCGTGGGCGGACTGGAGCCTCATGCCACCCAACGCTCGGTGCCCGTCGATCAAGTCAAGGAAGGACAGCCGGCCGTTGTCTGGAACACTCTGATGCCCATCAATCTCGGGGCTCACTACCGCCTGAGCAATGATGCTCTCAGACCCTACGTTGGCGCAGGCCTGCAGGTGATTCCCAACTACGTTGGGGCGGGTGGCGGCACCGCGTTTGGCTTCCGTGCGATGGCCGGTGGTGACTACGAGATTTCAGACAACATGAAGGCCCACGCCGGACTGACCACGGGTCTGTGGGCGGGACCGAACTGGTATCTAATCCCTGGCTTGTTGAACACCGGCTTTGTCGTGTCCTTCAGCACGGGCGTGACCATGGCCTTCTGACGTGCCTCGACGTTTCGTAATCCTCAACCTGTTGCAGTGCGCAATCTTCGGCCTCGGATGGTTCTGGTTGCGGGAGCGATGGGGTCTGACTTCCTCCATCTTGATGGCCTGCGCCATCGTCCAAGCTCTGGGAGCGGCCGCGATCCTAGCCGGGCGCTCGCGGCTCAACCAATGGGCTGGAATCCTGAGCCTGATTGGCTGCGCCGTCATCATCGGCCAGTACTGGGCCGCGTCCGACCATCTCATGACCGCCTACGGATCGGATGCCCAGCGTATCGGCAAAGCAAGCCAGGTCAAGCTGTGGCTCGCGACCCCGTGGGGCGTCTTCATCCCGCTGCTTCAGTCCATCCAGACCAGTCTGAAGGGCCTCTTTCTTCCTGCAGCGGCGTTGCTGATGGCGGGTACGGCTGCGGCGGGCTTGGATGGTCCCTTAGAGCGTTGGCCAGCGCAACCCGAACAACTTGCAGCGGCCTCGGCCGCTTTTTTGTTGTGGACCGGGTCTCCAACTGACGTCCCCGAGGGCGAGGGGCCAGCGTCGGTGCTGCTTACACCATACGAGGACGGCATCCCCGGCAAGACCGTGCGCGGTGACGGCTCGACGCTGCGGGACGCCGTCGTGGCAGCGACTCGCCAGCTCAAGCCGCCCTCCAAGGACCGCCTGGGTCTCGTCCTCGATGTGGCACGCGCCAGCTACCCAGCGGGAGCACACGTACCGGCGGGAGATGGGGGAGGACTTTCCAAGGCTGGGGGCTTGTCACCCTCCGTCGCTTGGCGCCCAGAGCGGGTGGGGTCTAAGCGGGTCGCACCGGGATGGACATTGCCCCGAGCGCGGATGAAGGGGCGATCTCCCACGCTGTTTGACTCCACCCTAGCCACCCGCGACGGCGCCTACCCCATGGTCGGCGGTTGGACGGCTCCTCCCGTTCTGACCGCGGATGCGGCGCTGAGTGCTGCCCTCCAGAGCGGCCGCATGCTGGCCCGACACCAGGAAGAGAGCGGACGCTTCGCGTACACCGTGAAGGGCCCGTCCGGAAAGCCCACAACCAAGGGCTACAACTTTCCGCGTCATGCGGGCACCACTTGGTTTCTCGCACGCCTCGCTGCGAGAACCGACGATCCAGAGATGTGGGCTGCAGCGAGAGCGGGCCTGCGGTTCATGGAAGAAAACACCATCCATATGCCGGACGGTCGAGCCTATCTCGGGGACCCTCGACGCCAGGACGGAAAGGCATGGGTGGGAACCACCGCGCTCGCCGTCCTCGCCGCTGTCTCCGCTGACGACCCTATCGCTTTGCCGTGGGGTCGATTTATCGCCAGCAGTGTCGACCAAGAGGGTCAGGTCCGGGGAGAAATGAAGCGATCTGAGGGCGTACACCGGGCTCAGAAGAAGAATCCTTACGGCCAGGGCCAGACCGCCCTGGCTCTGGCTGCACTCGTTCGTGCCGGCCACAGCGAATTCCGGCCCACTCTACAGCGGCTCGCTGCATACTTTGAAGGTGACTACGCTCCGGGTGGAGCGGGACGCTTGTTCGTCCTAGATGAACACTGGACATGCCTCGCTGCGTTGGCCATCAAAGACGTCACGGGCACAGCATCCGGGCGTGAAGTCTGCCACGCTTACCTCGACCAGGAAGCATACAAGACCCCCGATGCAGGTCATCGAATCGGTCCTAACACCGGTGCCGCTGGCGGACTGGCCGAGGCGGTCGTAGCGGGAGCCTACCTGCACGACGACCATCGAGACGACGCACTCGCCTACGGCCAGTGGTTCCTTCAGAACGTGTACCAGCCTGAAGACAGCGCAATGTTGCCTGACCCCGAAGCACTCCGAGGCGGCTTCCGCGACAACCCCTATCGCCTCGATGTTCGCATGGACGCAGTCCAGCACATCGGCTCTGCCCTGCTCGGCGTTGAGGCTCTTCTGGCCGAGATACGGCCGGGGAGCCTGCCATAGGCTGAAAAACGGATCCGATAGTTTAAGGATCCGCACTGAGTCGCTTCTTGGTAGAGTGAAGGGCCAACGAACCGGGAGGGCCCATGCGCCTGCTTTTGATTTTTGCGCCGTTTAGCATCGCCTGCTCACAAGACGCCCAGTACGGACCCGAAACCACCCCTCCCGTGGAAGGGAGCGCCGAGGCGGCCGAGGCCGAGGCCGAGGCTCTCGAGTCTGGCGCTCCGCTGGGAACCCTTACCCCCGTCGCCGGCCTTGTGGAAATCTACATGGCCGCGGACACCCTCGAAATGGGTCTCGATCCTGCCGATGTTGACTACGATCTCTACCACGAAGTCCAGACCGTCGAGCTTTCTTCCGATTGGGCCATCATGGAGACCGAGGTCACGCACGCGATGTGGGAGCAATTGATGCCCTACGCTCTTCGCTCCACAGACGAGCTTACCCTCGGCCAGTGCGATGACTGTCCCGCCAACAACGTCTCATGGCATGAAGCGCAGTCTTTCGCGAATGCCTTGTCGGCCGCTCAGGGGCTTGAGGCATGCTTTACCTGCGAGGGCGAGGGACCCGATGTTCGCTGCACGCCTGTGGCAGACCCCTACACCTGCACCGGATTCCGACTGCCGACCGAGGCCGAGTGGGAGTACGCTGCTCGCGGCGGAAATGACTTTGAGTACCCGGGTTCCGATGACATCGACGCCATTGCCTATTGGGAGGAGAACTCAGGCGACCGGGCCTACCCGGTCGGATCGAAGGCTCCGAACGGCTACGGATTGTACGACATGGGCGGTAACATCCGAGAGCGGGTCTACGATGCGTATCACCCCTACGCGGGCGGCCACCACATTGACCCCGTCGTCATGCCCGACCTCAGCATCGATGGCGAGCTCTTTGCTGAGCGGGGCGGGTCCTACGCCTGCCGCCGTCCGGAGATCCGCTGGAACCGTCGGAACCTCGTGTGGGACTATGAGCGGGACATCCATACTGGCTTCCGGCTGGCCCGCATTCTCGACCAGTAGTGTCGCTATAAACGTAGGCCGAGCGCCGTCGCCCGTGCCCGCGCCTCTGCCTCCATGGCTGGCGTGGTGGCATACCAGTTGATGCCACCACATCCCGCACACACACCCTCAAAGCGACCTTGCATGTGCTTGAGTCGCTCAGACGTCGCCTTTGGACCGTGCCAAAGCTCGAGGAAGCCGCGCTCCCGGAGGGACCCCAAGCTCAGCTCGCCCCGTAGGTCCGCACAACACATCATGAGTGCGCCATCGTGCCGAATAACGGGGGTAAGCCAGAGGCCAGGACAGGCCGACCGCGCATCAGAGACTCCGTCGTCGCGCTGCCAGGGCTTCTTCTCCCACACCTCAATGCTGACCCTACCGCGCACCTCGGATCGGATCCCAAACCGCTGCATGGTCGCCTCGTACAGCTGGTCGGCGGCGGCTTGTCCTTGAGCACCACCGCCAACGCTCAGCCGCTTAAACATGATCTCGTCATGCCAAGGATCACCTCCCTGACAGTTGAGGAGGTCTGACCAGTACGCGAGGAAGGCTCCTGCTTCGTCGGAATTTCCCTCCTGTACGACAAACTGGAGTTGAACATTGACCGGTGTTCCCTCGCGTCGACGCCGTCGAATGAGGTGCCGAATGTTGGCGCGGACCCGTTCAAGCGCATCGACCCCTTTGACTCGCTCGTAGGTCGCCGACGTGGACGCATCAACGGTGAACACCAGCAGCAACGGAACCCCATCAGACGCGGCATCCATGAGGTCATTCATTCGACTGGGAGGCAGGCGAATCGCGTTGGTATCCACCCTCAAGTAGCCCACGCGCCCGCGGAGTTTGGCTGCTGCAAGCTGGAGCATGGCGGGCAGCTCCGGGTGCAAGGACGGGTCACCGAGCCACTGAAAGATGATGTGATCGAAGCGGGCGTCGTCCGCAACCAGTCCCTCAATGATGTGCCGATACACCTCCATGTCCATCACCCCCTTGGGTACGGCATGGATCTCCGGCCAAGCCTCCGAATGAGGCGCACACATCTTGCAGCGCAGGTTGCACTGGTCCGTCGGCTCAATCTGGAGGACACCGAGGTGTCTGGGTTGCATGTACTTTCCTGGCTAAACGTGGACGCCAAACCGCATCTTCCACGATACATTGCGCGAGACCAACTCGGGAGATTCCATGCTTGCTCGTGCGGCAATCGTCATCATCGGCTTCAGCGGGTGCGCGAACCACTGCCAGAACCTCTGTGAGAATATGGCTTCCTTTGCACGCAGCGAGTGCGACCTCTCGGTTCCAGACGGACAGGTGGACGACTGCATCACGGCCTTCGAGGACAGCTCTAGCGCGAGCGAGAAAGCCTGCGAAGAAAATGCGGACATCGAGAATGAGGAAGGCTGGACCTGCGAAATGATGGCGAGCTACTTCTCCGATGGCGCGGACTAAGCCGGTTTGACCACAGCCCCCTTCCACCAGTATGCTGTGCTCAACTGAGGACCGACGTTCGTGACCCCCCAACAGCCCATTTCCTTTGGTCGTTACTTCCTGATCGACAAGATCGCAGTGGGGGGAATGGCCGAGGTTTTCAAGGCGAAGAGCTTCTCCCACGGCGGCTTTGAGAAGCTCCTGGTCATCAAACGCATCCTCCAGAACCTCTCGGACAACGAAGAGTTCGTCGAGATGTTCATTGATGAGGCGAAGATCTCCGTCGAGCTTCAGCATCCGAACATCGTCCAGATCTACGACTTTGGTCGGATCGCAGAGAACTACTTCATCGCGATGGAGTGCGTCGAGGGCAAAGACATCAAGGGCATCTTGCGCAAGCTGGCCGAGCGCCGCGTCATGCTACCGATGGAGTACGCCGTCTACATCGCTCACGAGATGTGTAAGGGACTCGACTACGCCCACAAGCGCACCGACATGCAAGGAACACCCCTGGGCATCATCCACAGGGACGTCTCACCCTCAAACATCCTCGTGTCGTACTCCGGCGAGGTGAAGGTCGCGGACTTTGGTATCGCCAAGGCACAGATTAGCGCCTACAACACCGAGGGTGGCGTCCTGAAGGGCAAGTTTGAGTACATGAGCCCTGAGCAGGCGCGGGGAGAGACGCTCAACCACCAAGCAGACCTCTTTGCGACCGGAATTATCCTCCATGAAATGTTGACCGGTCGGCGCCTCTTCAAGTCAGAGTCGGACATCCGTACTCTGGAGCGCATTAAGGCCGTCGATGTGCCACCACCAAGTCAGCTGAACCCTGGAATACCCAAGCGGCTCGACGACATCGTCATGAAGACGCTCACGGCCGATACCGCGACCCGGTTCAGGGACGCACGAGATCTGCAGACGGCCCTGCTGGAGTTCATGTACCCGGCCACCCCTGACCTGACGCGAGAGAACTTGGGCCACTTCATGACCGAGCTCTTCAGTCAGGAGATTCGTGAAGAACGCGACCGACTGGAGGTCGGCACCCGTGCGGCCTCCGAGCTCCAGAAGCAGGCCCCTGAGATCGAGCTCGACCTCGACTGGGAGGAATCTCCCGGCTCCGGCCAAACGATGTACCCTCACCCAGCCCCACCGAGCAAGGCTCCCACGTGGTTCGCGGCGGGCGCAGCCGTACTTCTCGGCGGGATTGCCGTCTGGCTAGCGCTCAGAGCACCCACTCAGGAGGTCGTCGAGCGCGTCGTCGAGATCCCTGCTGTCCTTCCAGCGACCGTTCAAGTGAATGTGAAGCCGACCGTCGACTCCACCGTCACCATCGATGGAAAGCCAATCAGCCCGTCCGCGGACCTCATCCAGTCCGAGGTGATTCCCGATCGGTCCTTCGAGTTGACGGTTTCTGCTCCCGGCTATCTGCCATTCTCCTCCAAGTACACCGTGGCATCGGGCGAACGGCTGGTCTTGCCTGTAAACCTCGAGCCTGCTCCGAAGGCCAAGCCGAGCGAGCCATCGTCGGCTCCGACGGCGATCACCGAGGGAGTGCCTCAGGCGAAGACCGCTCAACGCACCGATGCCGCACTGCCAGGGAGGCTCAACGTGACCGTGCGCAGTGGCTGGGCGGAGGTATACGTGGACGGTGTGTCGGTTGACACTACGCCGCTCTACCAACACCTCCTGGCACCGGGTCGCCACGATGTCGAGGTCGTCTTGGGGGCCACTGGGGAGCGACAGGTTCGCACTGTGACCATCATCTCTGACCAGACAACAAAGGTTACCTTCTGACTCTAGAAGCGGACCATCACCGTCCCCGACCCCGTCGATGCATCTGCGCCAGCATCCCCTGGCGCTGAAGAGGCGAGCAGCAAAGCCGCTGTGGTCGCACCGACCGCAACGACACCCGCGCTTGCCCAGACAGCCCAGTGCACACGCTTGGGTCGGCGCTGCACAGGCGCAAACATCAGACCGGCCAGCACCGGGTTGCTGTTGGGGTCTAGGCTAATGCTCTCGTCCGTGACCTTGTCTGGTCGAAGCGAACCGTCCGGACGGATGAGGTCCTCGAGACCAGGAACCATCGACAGAAGCACGCCGACGGGATCGCCATCGGAGGGCCCCTCCTGAGCCACCGAGAAGCGGCCCGTCCGTGGCTCGTAGAGCTGCAGGCCAACGGCATAGGAGTCCGTCTGGCCGGCCACGAGCACAAGACGGTCGGTCCAGGCCTCTCCGAGCACGCTGTACAGCGCACCTGTGAGCCGGGATCGCTCGCTCGCGCTCGCATGCTCTCCCCCAATCCAGCCGAGCTCGGGGGCGTGGGTGTGGAGCGCCCCTCCACCCGGCGGTACACGAAGAGTGGCGTGACTTCTGTCTCCTCTCAGGCCTGTGATCACCACGTCGTGGCGTCCAGCGGGTAGATCCTCTATGACCTGAAGCCCTTGGCCTACCTTGCGCCCATCCACCACCACTCGTGCCTCTGCATCCACTCCCTCGAGCTCGATCCATCCGGTGGGCACAGCCATGACTTGGGCTCTGACCTCATCGAAGAGCTGCACCATCTTCGGCGGAAAGTGCACGGGGTCGAGCGTGCGCCTGGGATCAATTCGGATCACGTCCTTGAACGATCGAGCAGCTCCCGATCCATCACCCATGGCCAACGCAATCGAGGCCTGCAGGAGCAGGGCCTCCGTGAGCGCTCGATTGTCGCTTCCTCCAGCGAGGGAGTCTTGTAGCGCGTTCACCGCCTCTGCAAGCCGCTGGCTGGCCCCCTCCAACTCTGCCTGCTCGAACAGAAGGCGCCCCTCGCGCAGGGTGGCCAGACCCGGCTCCTGAAGCGCCTTGGTGACGATCCGCCCTCCCTGCCCTGAGAGGTGCGTCGAGACCTCCGCGAACGGCGTCGCCGTCAGACCTGACGTCGCCTCGATCGCCTCGACGACGCGGATGTAGGCATCGTCCGCCTGGTCCTCGACATGGACGCCCACCACCGCCACCTCGACAGGCGGATCACCTCGAGCACCTCCGGTCCACGCCAGCAGCAGAATCGTCGCCAGTACCTTCTTCAAAACCACCTCAGCATCTGGAAGATAGCACTCGTTGGGGTGTTCCCACTTGAAACACCAGCCCGATCTGAGTCAATATGTTCCTGGGTCTTGTGGGTAGGAGGGGGAAATCATGCGATTTGATGCAGAGCAGGAGCAGCAAGTCGGTCGAGCCATTCGGATGGCGGAGATGTGTGCACGGGACGCGCTCTTTGGGGTCGATGCCGCGGAGGCCATCCTTCGTGCGCGACCCAAGCGCGAGGAACGGACCCGTGCTGGCGCCGTCGACCGGCTCGAGCAAGCCGTCATGGCCGTTCGAAACACCGCCGCAAGCACCGCCGACCCCGAACTGAAGGCCGTGGCGGTGAAAGCCAGCCGACACTGGGACGAAGCGGAGAGCCTTCGGTGGCAGCTGGCCATGTCTGCCATGCGGATCGCCCGGGGCGAAGCCCGCAAGCTGGCGTGCTCGCTCATGGCAGAGGAGGACCTGGTTCAGGAGGGCTACATCGGTCTCCTTCGGGCTGCTCGACGGTTCGACCCAGACCGTGGGATTCGCTTCACGACCTACGCTCGCTGGTGGGTTCGTGCCCAGATGACGCGAGCACTCGAGACGGCCGGCCGCATGGTGAGGCTACCTGGCGGGGCGGTAGAGCAGCTTCGAAACCTTCAGCGAGCGATGGAGCGGCTCGATCAGGCCGGAGTCCCCTACGCCATGGAGGACGTCGCACAGGAGATCGGAATCGATAAGGAGCGAGCACACCTGCTTCTTTCTCATCGTGGCGTCGTGTCCATCGACCAACCCGATGAGGACGGTCTGCGAGTGGGCGATCGCATCCAGTCCGATGAGGAGCGGATCGATCCCCACGACAACGCGAGCCTCATCGAAGAACTGGGGCACATGGAGAGCGCGATGGACCGAGTGTTGGACGATCGGGAGCGCTACATCCTCTGCGAACACTTCGGCCTGCGCGGACGCGACGCCAGGACGATGGCCGACATCGGGAAGGCGATGGGCCTCAGTCGAGAGCGCGTTCGTCAGATCGAGAGCGCGGCGCTCAAGCGCCTTCGCAACAACATCAACGCCTGATCGCTTAGTACTGCGCTCGCAGCGTGACCGACTCGATCGTCGCGTGGTCACCCGCCGGCGCAATCTTCGCCAGCTCGGCTGAGCCGGGTGAGACGGCCACGACGACTAGACCCAAGTCAGGGACCATCGAGCCCGGATTGACGACAATCTCGCGCCCATCCGGGAGGCCAAGGATCGCGCGCGGCGGACTTGCATTCGGAACCGTCGTGACGAGACGGACGGGCCAAGCGTTGTCGACCTGCTGCTGCCAGGATGAGGCGACCCGTTGCGGCGCGGGCGGTTCGGGCGCAGGCGTCTCTGGCACGGCTGAAGGCGTCGGCTCCACCGCACTGGCCTCCTCCTTTTCGTCCTCCTCTTCCACCCCCACAGCACCACCGGGTGCCATCTCTTCGCTTGAGAGCGAGAAGGTCTCTTCTTCTTCGGACAGACCCGCTGCTTCGTCCTCTGTCTCCGCTTCTTGGGCCTCAGGGGTGACCTCGGGTGCGCTTACCTGGACGGGCTGAAGAGGGTTTCCAGATGGTTCGATCTGCTCACAGCCACAGATAAACACAAAAAAGATGACGCGGGACATGCGAGCTCCAGTTGCCAGTGCCAAGCATAACAACCCAAGGACGGATGCAACGACGTTGGATTAGACTCCTGTCGTGAGCCTCTGCCCTATACAAGCCCAATGCGGCGGCTGTCCGCACATGATGGACAGTCTTGATCATCAGCGAGCGCGCCTCATCCACCACACGGAGGCGCTTCTCTCTGTGCCCGTGGATGACCTTGTGCCATCCCCGCGAACGGTGGGCTACCGCGCCAGGATCGAGCTCACCCCCGGACCGGATGGAATCCTGGGCTATCGAGGCCGCCGGAGCCACGAGGCCGTCCCCGTACCCGAGTGCACCATCGCACGTCCAGAGATCAACCAAATCCTGGAGCAGATTCCGTCCGCACCGAAGGTGCTGCAGAGGCTTGCGCTCCGGAGCAACGGGAGCTCTGTGGTCATTCACGCTCAGTGCAAGGACAGACACCGGGGCCCTGTTCGCCGGTGGCTAGAGGAGCTCCCCGAGCTAGGCGTACCGCTGGCGCTTAACGGCCGTGGTGTGCGAGGCGACCCCACCACGGTTCTCTCCGTCGGAGGAGTGGAGCACCGCCTTTCGCCCTCGACCTTCTACCAAGTCAACCTCGAGATCAACGAGTCCTTGGTGAACCAAGTCGTCGATTGGGTGGAGGCATCCGACCCAACCGCCGTCTTGGACCTATTCGCTGGTGCGGGAAACCTATCGCTACCGTTGGCCGCGCGTGGCATTCCCACAACACTGATCGAAGCCCATCCGACCGCCATCAAAGACGCGAGACGCACGGCCGCGAGGCTGAACCTCAAGGCTGATGCTCGCGAGCGTAAGGCAGAGGACTATCAGGCCGGCGATGCCTTCTTTGATGTCGCCATCTTAGATCCCCCTCGGCGCGGCGCGGGTGCCGTCATTGATCAAGTGCTGCTCACTCGCCCTCGGGCTGTGATTCTGGTGTCGTGCAGCACCTCAGCAATGGCCTCCGATCTGAAGCGGGCTGCTACCCATGGCTACAGGCTGAGTCGACTGAAGCTCTTCGAGATGTTTCCTCACACGGGTCACGTCGAGGCACTAGGGCTTCTCAGTTCCACGTGACCTGGGTCTTGAAGAGCTGAGATAGGAACTCAACGTCCCGAGGCTCGTCCTCTTGGGCGACCTCTGCCAAGTCCGCGAGCGCCAAGGTCAGCTCTCGCTGTCGCTGTGCAAGCACAGATGCCATGGCCCACAGTAGCTTCACGGCCGGCATGCTGCCGGCTCGCAAGAGTTGAAGGAAGACTTCTCGAGAGAGTCGTCCAAGTCGGGCATCTTGGGCAGCCTGCAGCGTCGCCATACGCGGCGCACCGTCGATGAGCGCCATCTCGCCAAAGGTGTCACCTCGAGCGAGAAGCGAGAGTACATGGGGTGGTCCTGAGGGCATCTCTTTGATCACGCTGACCTCGCCCGAGAGCACTATCCACCAGCCATCTCCCACCGAACCCTCCTCGAAGATGATGTGGCCAGCCTGAACATCTTGTACTTCGATGTGAGGAACAAAGACCTCAACTTCGTGCGCCTCGAAACGGGCAAAGATCGGCGTATTCAGTAAGAAATCGACAAGACTCACAGGATCCGTGGTCATGCTGGCCCTCGCGGGGCAAGCATACCAGACGCTGTTCAGCGAGATCCAAAGTCCCGCGACTTCACGGTCTTTCGACCATCCGCGCGAGCACGGTCGATGGCATCGTTTGCCGCCAGTCGCACGATGTCGGAGAGCGCGTCCAGCACATCCGCCGAACAGCTCATGTCCCCACGATCTTTGATGTACTTCTTCAGCTTGCTGGCAACGATCAGCACGTCCTTGGCTTCGCTTCCCTTCTTCTCTGCAGCCATTTGCCGCATCAAGCGCGCGCGAAGCTCATCGGAATCCCCTCCACCGCTAGGCATCCTCGAGGAGAGGGGTGGCTCTTTCGGTGCAAAGGCTTCCTCCGCCCACGCACTGCTACGGTGATTCATCATGGGGACATGGGCGTCCCAGCAATTGACGGTGCAGAAGACGGGAGAAAACCGTGCAGTCTGACATGTTGATACGCTGCACACGTAGTGTTTCTGCCCATACCGGATGGGCTTCTTGCAGCTTCCACAGGTCTTCCAAGTCTCGTCCATTTGTGATCCTCTCTGCGTGAGGCGACGCTACCACGCTCACCCAGCGAAGGGTGGTTTTGCATCGATGAAGTCAGCGAAATCGTGCGAAGGACTGCGCTTGTTGGTCGAGGATGTCGTCGACCGTCTCCTCCAAGGTACGGAGAGGATCGCGGGGCGAAAATCCGAGTTCTCGGACGGCCTTTTCACTGTCGGCATACCAGTAATGACTCGCCAGCTCGAGATCTTCTCGCGAGATGACCGGACCAATTCCTGCGCTGATTCCGCGGGTCTTCCCGAGGTTCGGCATCCAGGCCAGAAGCCGTCGAGAGAGACTTGGCATGGCGCCAACTGGTGCCGAGCGACCCGTGATTCGAGCGAGCCTTTGGTAGAACTCGAGGAACGTCATGTTCCCGCTGGTCAGCAGGTATCGGTGCCCGGGTCTTCCCTTGGAGCACGCGGTCTCCACCGCCGCGGCCACGTCACGGACGTCCACAAATGACATGCCACCGCAAGGAGCAACGGGAATACCGTGGTCAAGGAAGACCCGTACCGAGTGGGTCGATGGGCCATCAGGGTCATCTCCGGGCCCCAGCAGGAGGCTCGGATTGATGCAAACCACGTCCAGATCGGTTCTTGCGAGCGCCACCTGCTCAGCGTAGAGCTTTGAGCGATAGTACGGCCACCGAGAGATCAGCGCCTCGGGCGCCGGATCCGTCTCGACACCCATGGACATCGGGTCTGTCGAGACAGCCACCGTACCCGACGTGGAGATCAAGACCACTCGACCCACCTTCGCTGACGAGGCTGCGTCGAGGACGTTCTGGGTGCCGACCACGTGGACATCCCAGGTCTCCTTCGCGCACTCCAGCACGTGGGAAACCCGTCCTGCCGCATGGATAACGACATCTGCCCTTGCAAACGCCGCCTTGAGCCCTCGCCCCTTAACCACATCGACCCGCTTCCCTGTACACCCCTCCGGAGCCCGGCCGGACCGCGACACGCACACGACCTCGTGGTGGTCGATCAATCGGGCCGCAATGTGCCTACCCAAGAAGCCTGTGGCACCGGTGAGAACGATTCGCATCAGCCCTGGTAGTCCGTGAGTCCAAAGACCCGTGAGAATTCGATGAGGAGGGGAATATCATTGGTCTTAATGGCGCCCGAGACAAACTCCGCAGGGGTCGGGATGTACGCATCCAGAATGAGCCGGCGGATCATGTCGGGCTCAGCCTTAATGACGCAATCAGCAGCACCGCCCTGTGGTCGACCCGCTTGCACGGTACAGGCCGCTCCATCGACAGCTACCGAGTACTTCAGCTCCCCGAGCGAGAAGTACCACGAGACTGGGCGCTCGACGCGTTGGGCGTCAAAGCGGGCCGTGAGCGAGTCGAGGGCATCCTTGGC
>CAZKOI010000037.1:0-17850 GCA_964554315.1 uncultured Enterobacterales bacterium
GCAGACGATGGATGTGCTCTTCGCGGCGCAGAAGCAGCTCTACAGCGACCGGCTCGAGGTGGTTCACCGACACACTCAGCCCTCACGCTGGCTCGACGTTGGGTGTGGGCACGGACACATGTTTGCTCACATTCGGCCACAGCTTCCCGATGCCACTCTTGAGGGACTCGACTTTGGCGCTGCCGTTGAGGAGGGCCGTGCCCGGGGCTGGATGGATGTCGCTCACCGCGGAACACTCGGAGAATCCGCTGAAGCGCTCTCCTCGGCGTTCGATGTGGTGAGCATGTGTCACTACCTCGAGCATGTCGTCGATATTCGCACGGAGCTGCGGGCGGCTCGGCGAGTCCTTCGGAAGGAGGGGTACCTTCTGATAGAGGTCCCCGACCCTCAGAGTGCTTTTGCTCGAGTTCTGGGACGCCACTGGATGCCGTGGTTTCAGCCACAACACCTGCACTTGGTCCCGGCGGTCCAGATGGCAGCCCTGCTGAGAGAGTGCGGGTTCGAGCCGGTCGAGTGGCAGACAGGTGCTGCGCATGCACCCAACGACTTCATGCTCTCTGCTGCCGTGTTCATGCAGCGACTGGTCCCCAAGGTAAGCGTTCCGTGGCGACCGAGGGCATCCGTGCTTCGGAAGCTGCTCGGTGGCGTGTTGTGGGCGCTGGCTACACCGCTGATTTTAGGCGCCGCCCTGCTCGACAGATTGGTGGCACCGCTGGCCCGTCGGTTGCATCATGTGAGTCAGTTTCGGGTGATCGCGCGCTGTGCAGGTAGCCGATAATGCTGGCTTTGAGAGTGTGTTGAGATGGTAGGCCCTTTGCAGAAGGTGTGGGCGCGCGTGGAGCGAAGGTGTCTGCACCCTGATCTCTTCGAGTGCCCCGCCGAGCTTGGGCGCGCGCGACTGATGCTGATCTGCTGCTGGTTTTACTGCAGCAGCTTGGTGCCGCTGATTTTCTTCGCCCATGCTCAGGACCCTGATCACGTCGTTGTAAACACTGTGGTCCTTGGGGGGCATCTGGCCGTGATGGCCACGTTTATCCTCCTCCGATACTTTCCAACGACCCACGCTCCGGTATCCGCCATCACACTGGTGGCCACGGCACAGTTGATTCACGCTGCATTCTGGTCGGGTGGACCTCAGAGCGTAGTGCTGTTGGTGTATCCCCTGGCGCCGGTGTTTTTTGCCCTGGTTGGGCGGGCCGTTCATGCGCTCGCCAACGGCCTGTCGTTGGTGGTGTCCCTGGGCGTGATGTATCTCCTTGAGGCGCAGGGCTTCGACTTCAAGACGGAGGGTCCCACGGTCGAGGTGTACCTGTTGATCATGGCCTGGGCCATCCTCACCGGCCTCTTCATGGCGTCTTACTCTACCCATCTCCGCGACCGGGCCGTCGAGCGCTTGGTGAGGGAGCAAAGCCAGAGAAGCGGGGCGGAGCGTGCGGCGGTCGATGCGAAGGAGACCAGGGACTGGTTTTTGGCGTACATCAACCACGAAATGAGGACGCCGCTGAGTGTGATGTCCGGTGGGATCGATCTGCTGGAGGGTGCATCAGAACCCAGCGCACGTCATCGTCAGATCCAAGTGCTCAAGGCGGCCACAGCCTCGATGGCTCGACTGATGGACGACCTGGCCGATATCTCAGGGCTCGAGCTCGGAGGGCTTGGCCTCCGGAGCGAGAGCATGGCGCTCGATGAGGTCCTTGAGGCGGTCTGTGCCCAGTTCCAGCAGCAAGCCACAGCGAAGGGTCTTACCCTCTCGACAGAGATTCCAGATGGTCCTTTGATGGTGAGAGGAGATCCGGATCGCGTAAGGCAGATCGTCTCCAACCTTGTCGAGAACGCGGTCAAATTCACCGAGGCGGGCGGTGTGTTCATTGAGGTCGAGGAACTGGATGGTGAAGCTCGGATTGTTGTCGCCGATACGGGTCCGGGCATTGCTGAGGTCCACCACGAGGTGGTCTTTGAACCCTACTCAAGGCTGGAGCTCACCAGTGTGCCTGGGACGGGCCTCGGCCTGGCGATTGCCTCCAGACTCGCCCAGAAAATGGGCTCCAATCTCTTTTTAGAGTCCGTCGAGGGTGAGGGAACCACATTTGCGTTCACCCTTCCTATTGACCCAGGATGAGCGCAACCGATCCCCTCGAGTGCATGACCCGAGAGGCGGTTTGTGCCTATCGGGGAGACAGGATTTGAACCTGCGACCCCTTGACCCCCAGTCAAGTGCGCTACCAGACTGCGCCACTCCCCGAAAGCAGTTGGCGCTTAAGGGCTTGGATTGAAACGGTCAACCCTTATTGGGGTCCATTTCATCGCGAAAGGCCTGGATTCGGAGGCGTAAGCGGCCGATTCCTGCGATGGCCTCCTTGATCCGCTCGGCGTTGGCTGGCGCAGCCTCGCCACTTCCGCCGTTCAAGATCCGACGCGCTCCAGCGATGGTATAGCCCTCTCCGTGGAGCAGGCTCTTGATTCTGTAAAACCTCGAGAGGTCCTGCTTGCGGTAGAGTCGCTGGCCTGAGGAGGAGCGGTGCGGCTTCATCTTGAACTCGCTCTCCCAGTACCGCAGCACATGAGAGTCGACGCCGACCAGCTGCGCGACTTCACCGATGCGGAAGTAGAGCTTGTCGGGGAGGTCGGCCTCATCGAGCAGCTCGGGCAGGACTTCGCTCATGCCACGTCCTCATTCAGCGAGGATCGAAGCACTTGGGAGGGTCGAAAGTTGAGGACCCGGCGTCGCGCAATGATGATCTCCTCACTGGTCTGGGGATTGCGACCTCGGCGAGCGGCCTTGTCCCTCACAACGAAGTTGCCAAAGCCCGAAATCTTTACCTTTTCTCCGTCGATCAGGGTGTCTCGAATCAGGCCAAAGACTTCGTCAACCAGGTCCCCAGCCTCCTTCTTCGTCACGCCGACGCGCTCGTGGAGGAGTTCAGCCAGCTTGGCCTTGGTGAGGGTTTCCGCCATGGTGATCTGTTCCCCGTTGTGTCTGATTCTAAGCCTATATCCGACTGGGCTTAGATTTCTTCCCAGAGTTTGATGCTGATGACGTCGTTTCTGACTTCGCCGTCTGAACCGACACTGACCAAGGTGAGCTTGTAGAGCCCTTCGTCTGCACTGTCGGGCTCCATGTCGTATGTCACCACACCCCGATCGCCGGAGTCGATTTCGACACTCGCGCGGTCGACTTCTTCCTTGTAGATCGGGTTGAGGCGCACCACGATTTGGTGCTCGGTTCCGGCGGGGCCGCCGCACGGACTGATGTCGACCTGGCCAACCTCGTTGCCGTTGACGTCGTCCGGGAGTTCACAGCTTGAGCTTCGCAGCGGAATGCTGTCAACGCCCTCACAAGCCTCGCCGGTCCAGACCTCGTCAATGCCAACATAAATCAAGGTGGCGTCGTCTTCGCAGTTGAAGAGACCGTACCCTGTCCAGTCCTCGCTCCCGCAAGCGGTGAGCAAGAGGCTGAGCGCGCTATGCCAGAGCTTCACGGGCGGTCCCGACCACAGCCTCAAAGCCTGCGGGGTCGTGGATGGCCATCTCGCTGAGCTGCTTGCGGTTCAGGTCAACGCCGGCTTGCTTCAGACCATGCATGAAGCGGCTGTAGCTCAGCTCGTACGGCATGAGGGCAGCGTTGATTCGCGTGATCCAGAGCGCTCGGAACTGACGCTTCTTCTCCTTGCGGCCACGGAACTCGTTAGCCATTGCGTGGAGGACAGCCTCGTTGGTTTGGCGACGAGTGGTACCCCGTGCGCCGAAGAAACCCTTGGAACGCTTGAAAAGCTTCTTGGTTCGGGTCTTGCGGATTTGTGCTCGCTTGATGCGTGCCATTGTGGACTCCTTATGTTGTGGCCGCTTCCCAACTCATCGAGCGGTGGCGGCGAGTCGTGGTTTAGAGTTTAGGCGTAAGGGATGAGGGCCTTCACCTGACGAGCATCAGTCTCGTTCAAGACGTCACCCTTGCGAGCCTTGCGCTTCATCGACTGCGACTTCTTCGTCATGATGTGGCGCATCTTGGCTTGCTTATACTTCACCTTGCCGGTGCCAGTGAGGCTGAAACGCTTCTTGGCGCCGCTGTGTGTCTTCATCTTCGACATGTCGAGTACTCCTCTCTGGCTAAGTCTTCTTGGGTGCCAGAATCAGAAACATTTGCCGCCCATCCATCCGGGGTCTCGCCTCGACCGTTGCCAAGTCCTCACAGGCCTCTGCGAGGCGCATGCACTGCTGCTCACCGATGTCTTTGTGGGCCATCTCTCGTCCACGGAAGCGGACAGTGATCTTGACCTTGTCTCCTTTCTCAAGGAATCGGCGTGTGTGCTTGAGCTTGACTTCGAAGTCGTGCTGATCGGTTTTTGGTCGGAGCTTGATCTCTTTGATGGTGATGGTGGTCTGGGTCTTTCTTGACGCGGCTTCCTTCTTCTTCTTCTCGTACTTCAGCTTCCCGAAGTCGCCGACTTTGCAGACGGGTGGGCGGGAGTTTGGAGCTACTTCGATCAGGTCTAGGTTTCGGTCCTTGGCCAGGTTGATGGCATCCTCCGTCAGAAACTCACCGAGCTTGTTGCCGACTTCGTCGATGACGAGGACGCGCGGTGCTCGGATGCCGTTGTTGACTCGGGGTGCGTTTTTATCGGTTTCAGGCCGAAACCCTTTACGTGCAGGTCGCCGCAAGAATTCTCCAGGGTGGTTGAAAAAAAAAGTGCCCATCGCGTGCGCGCGGGGCGTGAAATAACGCCGCGTAGTAGCCCCGAGGGCGTGCGGTGTCAATCGAAGTTCAAAAAAGAAGCTCCGAGGGATCGCCTGATCCCTCGGAGCCTAGATGGTAGGCACGGGCGGATTTGAACCGCCGACCCCCGCCGTGTCAGGACGGTGCTCTCCCACTGAGCTACGTGCCTATAGGGCAACCCCGTCTAATTCTGGTCCTAGAGGTCGTCAACTCGAGCGCGAGCTTCGGCGACGCGATGTACAGCTTGGGTGATCCAGGTTGTGGACAATGTGGGGGGCAAGGAGCTTGGCGGCGCGCTGGGGGGTGAGGTCGTTTGCGACGTGATCACGAAGCCTGGTCACCCCGCCGTCTTGAATTCCGCAGGGTGTGATGAGGCTAAAACCGTCCAGACTGTTGCTGATGTTGAGCGCGAGGCCGTGCATGGAGATGCCCTGCTTAAAATGCATCCCAATCGCGCAGATCTTTTGGTCACCGATCCAGACACCGGGCCAGCCATTGCGTCGCGTGGCAGCAAGGTTGAGTGTGGCCAGCCAATCGATCACCGCTTGCTCGAGTGCATGCACCGCGCCTCGTGCTCCCATGCCGCGCGTCCAACAGTCGACAATGGCGTAGGCCACCAGCTGCCCGGGACAGTGGTAGGTGGCCAACCCGCCGCGCTCTGTGCGCGCCAATTCAATGCCTCGGGCCGCCAACACTGATGGCGACGGTAGGTCGGGGACTGGGCGTCGCCCCGTTGTGATGACGGGGTCGTGCTCCAGCAGCCAGATAACCTCAGGCGCTCCGCGCTCAATCACCGCTAGGCGGTAGCGGCGTTGGCGTTCGAGCACCTCGGCATAGGGCTGGCGGCCAAGCCACTCCCAAGCCAGCGGGCTCAAGCGTCGCCGCCAAAGACGGAGGAGCTTCGGTAGGTGGTCAGTGCATCGCGAGCCAGCACGTCGGCCACGGCCGTCAGGGGAATGGCAAGCAGCATGCCCCAGATGCCAGCCAAGCCTCCACCCGCGAGCAAGGCAATCATGACCACCAGCGGGTGGAGGCCTACCTTGTCTCCGACGATCTTTGGGGTCAGGTACCAGCTCTCGATGAACTGCGGCACCGCGAACGCCGCCGCGACGTATGCGAGGTGGACGTCGACACCGAACTTCATCAAGCAGAGAACGCTACCGAGGCCGACGCCGACGACAGTGCCCAGGTAGGGGACGACGAACAGGGCGCCCGCGAGGGTACCCACGGTGAAGGCGAGGTCGATCCCGGACAGCCAGAGGCCCAAGCTGTAGAGAACGGCGAGAACGCCACACACGGTCACTTGTCCTCGGACAAAGGCGCCCAGACGTTCGTCGACGGCAAGAGCTAAGCGGGTTGTTCGCGCCCGATGTCGCGGCGGTACGAGACTCCCAGCGAAGGCAACAATCCGGTCCCACTCGTTCAAGAGATAGAAAGTGAAGATCGGCATCAGGGCGAGGTTTAGAATGGCGGTGAAGAGGCCCACGCTCGACGCGAAGAAGCGCCCAAGAAAAGCTTGAATTCCCTCGCGTGCATCGGGAGATAGACGGCTGAGGAGCTCGGGCACTTCTGCCTTCAAATCGGCCATGGCCAGCGGGACCGTGTGGCCCGTTTGTTCCTCGATGAAGGAAATGACCGGTCCTGCAAGCGCCACCAGGTTGTCGATGTATCCCCGGACGTTTCCGCTCAGCTCGACGAACTGCGCGGCGATCATGGGCAGGACGACGAAGACAAAGACCAAGACCAAAGCGGCCGCGATGGCGAAGATGATCGAGATGCCCGTGGTTCGCGCGAGGCCACGTTCTTCGAGCCTGTCGGCCACCGGATCGAGCAGGTAAGCCAGAGCGGCAGAGGCAAGAAGTATGCTGAAGATCGGCCACATGACCCAGATGAGGCCCGCCGCACCACCCATGAACACTGCGGCCCAGAGGAGCCGGTCGCCCATGGACGGGCCGGCCGGTGTCGGAGGGACGCGGGGTGCTCCGCGGCGAACGGGGCCTCCGGCGATGCTGCTCGGTGGACGGCGCATCATGGAGATACCACCACCACCACACGCGCATTCGTGACCGCGCTGGCAAAGCCCACACTGTCCGCCAGCCGTGTCGAGTCCGAGGAAGACACCGTCAGGATGCACCGCGACTCGGCCTGCTCCGCGTGGATGAAGATGGGGCTCATTCCGGCTCGCTCAGCCGCAGCAGGGTCGGCCGGGTCTTGGACGTAGACCACGGGAGTAAGTCGTCGCATGACGCTCGGGTGCACCTTGGACGGATGAAGTAGGAGCCGACCGTCGGTGGTCTTGAGTTGCGGGGCCAAGCAAGGCCTGAAGTCGATGTGACGGGCATCAATCAGGACGCCCGTTACCTGGTCGTCCTCGACGGGGCGGCTTCGAGTGGCTTCGGTCTGGGAGAGCAACATAGGGCGAAGCCAGTGATGAACCTCCAAGATGCCATCCATCTCCACGCCGCCGTTGCTAAGGTAGCGCGTCTCTTGGACCCGCCAACTCTTCATCCCATCGTCCAGCCTGCGAAGTACGCTCCCGGGTGCCCCTCCCTCGTCGATGCTGAGGAGATCGTCGGCGGTGCGCGCCGGGTCAAAGTGAACCCTCCGGGCGGCGTCCTCGATGAGGGGCTCGAGGCGGTCGAGGGCGTCTTGCTCCTGAACGCGAATGGTCTGCCAAGCGCCAACCGTCCGGTCGGAGCGCGCGGAGACCTCGAGTCGCATGGTGGTCCAGTTCAGCTGACCCGCACCCACATCCTCGACGACGGGGTCGAACGCAAGAGCATGTGAGATCAGTAGCGAAGCCAAGATCGTCATACAAGCCTCACAGCGTTGGGTCGGCGGGTAAGAACCTCGATGCCCTGCAGCAGGGGCTCATCGGGGACCACGCGAATCGTAGCACCCAGCTCGAGCTCGACCCAAGCCAGCCCCGGCATTCGAACATGGAGGCGGACGGGACAGTTGCCCGGTGAGCCCTCGAACAGCGTGGACAGCGCCTCGCGATGTTCCAAGACCTCGGGGAGCTCGAGCATGAGGTTGACGAGCCGGGTACGGCGCTCGCGAACTTCGGTCAAGAGCTGTGCAGAGTCGGCGATGATCTTGCACTCCTCGCCGCTATCGGTCTGACGCTTCTCTAGCTTCCCCTTTATCAGCAGCGGTACCTCTGAGCCGAGCGCTGCTCGTGCGTTCGCCCACGGCTCTGAGAAGAACACGCACTCAACGCTGCCCAGCTCGTCCTCGATCGTCACAAAGCCCATGTCGTTCCCGCGCTTGGTTCGGACCTTCCGGAGCGCCGAGACCATACCGGCCACGGTGACCTCGCTGTCATGCTCTCGGCTCGCGAGTCTGTCGATGGTGGCCGATGTCACACCGGCAATCAGGTCAGCGAATGCGGCAACCGGGTGGCCGGTGATGAAGAATCCCAGCGCTTCCTTCTCGTGGGCTAGCTTGACGGAAGTCGGCCACTCACCCACATCGGGGAAGCGTATCTGCGGCCGAACTTGGGCAGCCATCGCCCCGCCAAAGAGGGAGGTCTGAGATGAGGCTTGCTCGCTCTGTACTTTTTGGGCCACGGCGATGGCTTGGTCGATGACCTTGAAGAGCTGGTGGCGGCTTCGCTCTGTCCAGTCGAACGCGCCGCACTTGATGAGGCTCTCCATGACCTTCTTATTCACCCGGCCAAAGTCCAGTCTCTCGATACAATCCGTGAAGTCCTTGAAGCGTCCGCCCGCCTGTTCACGCGCCTCGATGATGGCCTCAACGGCCCCAATGCCGACCCCTTTGACCGCGGCGAGACCGAAGCGGATCTGGTTTCGGTTATCGGCAGGAACATCGAAGCTGGCTTGGCTGGCGTTGACGTCGGGGGGAAGGACCTCAACACCGGCACGCTTGCAGTCGCTGATGTACAGCAGCACCTTGTCCGTGTTGTTGCGCTCGATGCTCATCAGCGCCGCCATGTACTCTGCGCGGTGGTGCGCCTTGAGCCAAGCGGTCTGGTAGGAGATCATGCCGTAGGCGGCCGAGTGAGACTTGTTGAAGCCGTACCCGGCGAAGTAGGCCAGCAGCTCAAAAATGTCGTCAGCCAGCTTCTCGTCGATCTCGTTCTTGACGGCGCCCTCCACAAAGCGCGCCTTCTGCTTGTCCATCTCCTCCTTCTTCTTCTTTCCCATGGCTCGGCGGAGGAGGTCGGCCTCACCCAGGGAGTATCCGCTGAGCACCTGCGCGATCTGCATGACCTGCTCTTGGTACACGATGCTGCCGTAGGTGCTCTCGAGGATGGACTCGAGGCTCGGGTGCGGGTACTCGACAGCTTTCCGGCCATGCTTGCAGTCGATGAACGTATCGACCATGCCCGAGCTGAGCGGACCGGGTCGATACAGGGCGAGGAGCGCGATCAGGTCGTCAATATTCGAAGGCCTTAGCCGTGTGAGGAGCTCACGCATGCCGGACGACTCGACCTGAAACACCCCGAGCGCATCGCCTCGCTGAAGGAGCGCGAAGGTGGCCTCATCGTCGAGCGGGAGCGTGTCGACGTCGGGTCGCTCGCCGGTATTCCGCTCGATCATGAGCGCTGCGTCTCGAATCTGATCGAGCGTCTTTAAGCCGAGGAAGTCGAATTTGATCAATCCAACGCCTTCCGCGGCCTTCATCTCATACTGGACCACAGGGCCGCCTTCGGGGCCATCGCGATACAGCGGTGCGTGCTCCACAAGCGGGCGATCGGCGATGACGACACCGGCGGCGTGCACGCCAGTCTGTCGGGTCATCCCCTCGACGCGGCGAGCAAGGTTGAAGAGGCGGCCCACCACCGGATCGCCCTCGATCCGCGTGGCGATGTTCTCCTCCTTGACGGCGGACTCAAGGGTGATGCCGAGGTCGTCGGGGATCAGCTTCGCGATCTGGTTGGACGCATTGAAGTCGAGCCCCACGATTCGGGCGATGTCCTTGGTGGCAGCCTTCGCTTTGAGGTTGCCGTAGGTGATGATCTGGCTGACCAGCTCCGTGCCGTACTTGTGGCGGACGTGCTCGATGACCTCCTCTCGCCTGTCTTGGCAGAAGTCCACATCGATATCGGGCATGCTCACCCGCTCGGGATTGAGGAAGCGCTCGAAGAGGAGACCAAAGCGGATGGGGTCGAGGTCCGTAATGCGCATCGCCCAGTTGATGACCGACCCGGCTCCTGAGCCTCGACCGGGCCCAACGGGAATGGCCTCGTCCTTTGCCCAGTTGATGAACTCCGCCACGATCAGCAGGTAGGCTGGAAAGCCCATCTGAATGACGATGTCTAGCTCAAAGTCCAGCCTCTCCCAGTAGGTCGCATGCTCCTCTTCGGGCACGTTGTCTAAGCGCAGCTTGAGGCCCTCGCCGGCGTACCAGCGGAAGTACCCGTTGATGTTGCCCGCCCCCTCTGGCCTTGGCGGAACGGCGTCGAGCGGGAGTCCAAAGTCCTTGGGGGGAGGAAAGGCGTCATAGAAGAACGCCCAGTTCGCATCGGTATCGGGCTGGACTGCGCCCTCGCCGTCGACCACATCCGGCGGTCGCGTCGCCGGAAAGTAATAGGTGTCCATCTTGAACGTGAACTGGCAGCGCTCGGCCAGGCTCGCGGTTCGCTCGATGGCGTCGAGGTCATCCGGGAACACCTCCCGCATCTCATCCTCAGACTTGAGGTACTGCTGGTCGGTCGGCAGGCCCTGCCGGTCGGGAGCATCGAGGCTCTCGCCGCGCGCGATAGCATTCAGGAGATCGAGGGTGACCGCATCCGCCGGCCGAAGATACCGGCAGTCATTGGCCACGATCGTTTGCAGTCCAAGCTCTGCGCTCAGCCGGCGTGCACGGTCGTTCGCCTCCGCTTGGCCCGGGAGTCCCACGTCCTGGAGCTCGAGGAAGAGGTGATCGGGACCGAGGATGTCGAGGAGCTGTTGAATCCGGTCTCGCGCGACCTCGAGGTCGCCACGACAGCTTGCGCCCATTGGGCCGTGGATGCCTCCGGTGAGGACGATCAAGCCCTCTCGGCGACGCTCGAGCTGGGCCAGGTCGATGCGTGGCCGGTAATGCATGCCGTCGAAGATGGCCTCGGTCACCAGTGCGCAGAGGTTGTGGTAGCCCGCGGCAGACTCGATCAAGAAGACGAGGTTCCACCCCCCGTCCGGTGTGCGTTCGTCAATCCGGTCAAGGCCTTCAGGCAAGACCCAGAGCTCGGCACCGAAGACGGGGTGAATTCCGGCGCCCTTGGCCGCCTTGTAGAATTCAACGGCGCCATACAGGTTGCAGGTGTCCGTCAGGGCAACGGCGTGCATGTCCAGTGCTTTCGCTCTCGCGACGAGTTCACCGGGCCGCATGGCGCCATCCAAGATGGAATACTGTGAGCGGTTGTGGAGGTGAACGAAGGCCATGACCCAGGGTATCTAATCCGCCACAGACGCCGATCCAGCACAGCCCGCTCACTCGGGGTCCCTGGTGCGGTCAGCGCAGTCACCCCGAGGAGCGATTCTTGCGCATCGAGGCTCGGAACGGTCAATGCCAGGTTGGATTTAGCCCAACATTGAACTACGTTAGAGGAGGTGATTTAGGGAGGCTGTATGGGCAAGTACAAACTGCATTGGATCGATAAGGGAGCCGAGGTCGGTCCGGTGTTTCGGATTGGAACGGACGACATCTACTACCGCGAGCGGCGCGGCGAGCGTGTTCTGCGCCTAAAAGCCAAGCACAGCCCCAACCTGGACTACCTGACCCCTGCAGTGGAGGCCTTTCACGAGCTCGCCGAGTACTGGGGTGCGCCCGTCATCTTCGTCATCGACCCGGATGTAAAGAAGCCACCTGCAGGGCAGTTTTTGTTCGAGTGGAGTCGGGCGGCATGGCACAACGGCAGCGTCGACCGGTCGTATATGCTGATGCACAACGGCGTCACGAAGATGCTGGGCGTGCTCGTTTGTCGCATGTTCTGCGCAGGAGACATGCCCGTTGAGGCCGTGAATGGCGAGAAGCGGCTCAACGAGATCCTAGACGGTCTCGACACTTCGGTTCGGTGGGAGGGGTTCAAACTTCGGCCGCTGTCGACGGCACTCGCTGTGAAGCGGCGGATCGGCGAGGGGGCCTACGGGCAGCTCTTGGTACGGCTCTTCAAGCGGGTGGGTCCGCAGCAGGAGGGCGGCCGCTAGACAGAGGTCGTGCGCGGAGGTCCTCAGGGTCGGGATTTGGCGACCCTTGACCGGATCTCGGGTCGGGGTTCGGTGAGCGCAACCGACCGCCCTAAGGTATGAGGAAGTCCGCGGGGTGACGGTGGACCAGAGTCGAGGGATGCAGCACTGGCTGGGCGTGTTGTTTGGCGTGTCGTACCTCGGCCTAGGCTCGTTGGTGCCGTTCTTGGCGCTCGTGCTTCGAGAACGCGGGGTGGATGGAATCGTCCTGACGGCCGCGCTCGGTGCACTGCCCCTCAGCCGACTCATCTTTGGACCGATTTGGAGCATCTTGGCGGACCGGTTTCAGGCGCCAACCCGAATGGTCAGGCTCGGCGCGGGTCTCTCGGCGCTGGGGGCCGTGCTTCTCTGGCTGGTCCCCAGCGGCTGGTGGGTGGTGGCCGCCATGCTGGTACTGTCGATTGGACGCGCCCCGGCGGGTCCGGTCTTGGATGGTCTGACCCTCAAGACGCTGGGTGACAAGGCGCAGTACGGGCGCGTTCGCCGGTGGGGTTCGGTCGGGTTTATGGTCGGCGTATTGGGTGTCGGGTGGCTGGTAGACCACACCGCCTACGGACCGCTGGAGGTCGTTGCGGTCGTCTCCATCGCGTTCTGGGCCGTCGCCGTCGTGATGCCCTCAGCGGACGCGATCGAGCGGGTCGAGATCCTCCCCGCGCTCAAGGCCCTGCTGGACGATCGCTTCATCCGATGGATGATTCCAGCGGCGGCGCTACACTTTGCCCCCCATGTCGGCAACACCAGCTTCATCGCCGTGCACATCGACGGACTGGGGCACGCCGCATCCTGGACCGGCATTGCGATTGCGGGCGGCGTCACCCTTGAGGTCTTGCTCATGGGGTGGTCCGCGACCATCATGCCTCGCGTGGGTGTGGAGCGCTTGCTCCTCTTGTCGATGGCTCTTGCGATACCCCGATGGATCTTGATGACTGTCTTGACCTCACCGTTAGCGATTGCCGCCGTGAATACGGTCCATGGGATCACCTTTGGGATGTTCTGGATTGCTGCGGTCGCCCTGGTTGGGGACCGTGCGCCGGCCCGGGTAGCCACGAGCGCGCAGGGTCTGCTCGCGCTGGCGGTTGGCGGAGTCGGGAGCTCGCTGGGGGTCATGGGCGCGAGCTGGCTGGTGACCACGTGGAGCACGACAGTCATGTACCAGGTGGCGGTCGGTTCGGCGGTACTGGGTACGGGCTGTGCGCTCATGGCGGTGAGGCGATGACGGGCATTCTGCTTGGGGAAGGAGAGCGTTGGCAGGCCTGGCTCAAGCCCGCAGGGGTACCGGTTTTTCCTCCCCACTCTGATCCGGAGGGAGATTGCTTGCTCAGGCGAACGGGACTGCACTCGGGGGACTTTGATGCGATGTTTGCAGGGGGGCTGGCGCATCGGCTGGATACGCCGACATCGGGGCAAGTCCTGTCGGCGCGCACCCCTGAGGACTTGATCTGGCTCCGGGGTCTCTTTCGTGCGGGAGCGCTCCGTAAGGTCTATCGGTTTGTATCATCGGGATCGGTGCCATGGGATGAGAATTGCGTTCGGGCTCCGATGGCCCACCACAAGACCAAGCGCGCCATCATGATCGTCAAGCGGGGCGCGAATACGCCATGCCGAGGCCGCTGGCATGAGGCCGATACCACTTTTCGACGGCTCGGGCCCCTCGATGACGGTGCCTCGATGTGGGAGGCGGTCATCACGACGGGGGTGATGCACCAGATTCGCGCCCACGCGGCCTTTGTGGGGATCCCCCTTCGCGGCGACCGTCGTTACGGTGGCGGCACTCCGCCGTGCACGCCATATGCGGAGCGGGCGCCCTTTCTACTGCATCACATGGGTCTGTCGGGGCCCGACCTGTCGCCTCCGCTTGCGCCGCTACCCGACTTCTGGCCCTCGTTGAAGTAGGCTTTGCATATGGGATGGTTCGAGCGACAGCTGGCGGGGCGGGCTCCAGAGGAGCTAGAAGACGAAATCGGTCGGTACGTGAGGGCGTCGGGTGTCGATCGGTGCCTTCAGACCCTCTGCGGTCCGTATGGTGTTCGTCGCTTTGTCATCCGGTTTGAGTGGGCGGGGGACCGCGTCGTGCTCACGGACTTGGAGACACACCCGCTGCCTCAGGGAGGCGGGCCGCCCGACCCCAGGGGCGCGGAGGAGGGTATTCAGCCCCTTGAGGCTGCCGTTAATCGGCTCTACAGCAACATGGTGGGGACGCTACCGTGGACCCGAGGGGCAGTTGCAGTCCTTCGGGATGCACTGGATGCGTTTGAGATCATGCCGCTCTTTGACGACGACGCGGATGAATCAACCTTGGCCGATCTGGGCGTTCCCGAGGGCCCAGGACACCCGCTGGAGTCTCACGGCTATCGGGACATGGTAGCGGCCCATGAGGCGCAGATGGGCGCGGTTCACGCCGAGACGAGCCGGCGGCGCGGGAGCTGGACGGGCTGGGACATTTCATCGGACGACAAGACTCTGGTGCTGACCCAAGGGAGCGGCGAGACCCGTCATCCGGTTCGAGTCTTGGGCACGTTCCATCCCTCAACGGGTCGATTTGCCTGGGCAATGGAGCAGCCTCCGTTTGACGAGCACCTGTACACCACGCGGTCCTTCTCCGCGACGCTCGACACCGTCATGGAGCTGGGGCTGGTCACGACGGCCCGCCTAGGTGCAACGTGGCTCTTCTTGGAGAAGTACGGGGACGGCGAGGACATCGTCCTCGCGGCCGTCTCGTCCTGACCGGCACTGCACCGACCGCTAGGCGGCGTCCTCGCGTCGGCGCCGGAGGAGCGTAGCGGCGAGCCCAAACACCCAGAGCGACAGGGAAGTACCTGAGACCATCTCGCAACCGGATGATGACGGCTTATCTTCGATCTCTTCTGGCTCGGGTCGGTCGTCGGTGGCTTCGTCGTCAGCGTTCGGGTCGTCGACCGGAGGAGACCCCGTCTCGACAAGGCCAGAGTCTGCTGTGTCGACCGGAGCCGCTGTGTCGACCGGAGCCCCTGTGTCAAGAGGCTCCGCGGTGTCGTCCGGATCGACACAGTCGCCCGATGTGTTGTACCCGCAGGGTGGCGCTCCGGTGTCCTCGATCTCGGCCGAACCAAGCAGCGTGACGGTGCGTACAGCCCAGCCTTGAATGTCGGGCTGTGGCAGCTGGGTGGGCTCGGGCCACCCGTCCCGCGACACGGTGGCGTTGGTGGCCAGCGCCACGGCAAGAATCTCGACGGTATCGCCTTCGGACAGCGACAAGCTCTCGCCCAGAGGCAGCGCCTCATCCACCCTGACGCCGTCCACGTAGAGGCGGACCGAGTCAATGCCGCTCGGGTGGCTTGCCGTGACTTCCACGGGTCGGTCGATCGATACCTCGTCTCCGATGACCACGGTCGGTCTCAGCGCCCACGGCGCCGAGATGGGATCCCCGAGGTAGATGTTCTGCCAGTAAACATGGCTCTGCGTCATCAGCGCAGCCTCAATGGCGCTGTACCCCATGGTCGAGAGCAGAAACATGCCCGCACCTGGAAAAACATTGTTCAGCGGCTCGCGATTGGTTCCATGTGCGAAGGTCGCTCCCGCTCGGACAAAGCGAGCCACCGAGGTCTGCACTTCGCTCTCCGGACAGACCCCGTAGGGTGAGCAGCGAAAGTTGTTCGGAACCGCTCCGTAGGAGGTCAGGTTGCCCGCGAATGCGCCCGGGGCCCACTCGTTGCCGTCGATACCGTCCGCGAAGAATTCGCTGCCCGTCAGAAAGCCCCCGAAGGTCTCTCCAGAGAGGCTCCCGTCGTAGGCGGCAATGTACCTCGCCGGAAGGCCTGCACCCTCGAGCAGGCCCATGGCGTAGTGGCACTCGGCGTCCCTCGCTCTCCTCGGATCCTCAGCGCCCTGCATGCAGGTGATCTCTGCGGTAGGGAAGCTCCCGTCGGCGGCGACCCCGCGATCGACCAAGTCCATGGCATCCGAGTAGTCGAAGCCATCAAGTCTGCTCACGACGAAGAACTGATCGGTGAAGTCCCAGGTAGGGCCACTGGGCGCCTCAGAACGGCGCGGCGCATGCGGCTGGGTGGCGGTCCCTGCAATCGTCGCCGCGGAGGTGTAGCTGGAGGCGTACGGGGACGAGATCTCGAAGGGATCCGTTGACCCATAATGACCCACGAACCAAGGGTTGATGACGTGCGCAGACCAAGCTGAAACTCCTGGACTGTAGAAGAGGGCACTACCGGCCAGCGGCAGGCTGGTGATGGCGCTGCGAGTCCCGGCGATCTGGAGTATGGCCGACAGGCTCACGGAATAGCCGGTGGGGATGTTGACTTGGTATGGCAGGCCTCGGACCACCACCAGGTAGTCCAGCTCCTCGGGCTGTGGGTGCGTGGTGAGGCATGTATCGAGGGCCGGCGCGATGTAGAGATCGTAGTCGTCGAAGTCCATCTCGTTCGCGCCAGGGCTCACGCCGGTGACTTCGCAGATGTGTCCGGGCGGGAGCTGGCGCTCGGCGGCGTAGTGCTCAGCGACCTCGATGGCCTCGGGGTCGGCCGCGTTCACCAACACCATGACATTTGCGGGTCCGCCGCCCGCGTGAGCAGCCAAGGTGTGCAACAGCAGTCCGACCATGGTCGAGCATACCCTGTTGTGTTGGTCTCGGTAGTGAGATTTTCACGTTGTCCGAGTGCTCGACGAGAGCGATGACATCGTCTCTGCGCCGGCTACGGGTGCGACGCAAGCGGGTGTGAGCGTCGACGATGCGCCAAGAGAATGAGGGTGAGCCCGCACAGTAGCAACGGCAGGCGCCTGCGGCCTGTGGTCGCGCAGCTGGTGTGATCGGCGTCACGCAGCTTGGGCGGTACGTACTCGTCCGACCCGTCAAGGTGTCCAGTGTCCGCTGAAGTCGCCCCTTCGGCTGGGGCGGCGAGGACGAGTCGCTGTGCCGTCCACCCTTGGATGTCGGGGCGGGGCTGCTGTTCAGGCTGAGGCCAGCCCGCTCGATGTGCACGCGCGTTCTCCGCCACGGCAACGGCCAGGACCTCGATCTCGTCGCCTTCCTCGAGCCCGAGACTATCCGCCAGCGGCGCCCTCTCGTCGACGCGCACACCGTCCACGTACAGACGCACCTCGGCAATTCCTGCGGGGTGGGTGGCGGTGATGCTGAGCGGCTGATTGACCGGTGCATCCGGATCCACGGTGACCACCGGCCGCTCCGCCCACGGGGCTGCCAGGGGGTCGCCCAGGTAGATGTTCTGCCAATAGAGGTAGCGCTGGGTCATCAGCGCTGCTTCGATGGGGCCGTAGCCCATGGTGGCCAGCAGGAACAAGCCCGCACCGGGGAAGGTGTTGTTTAGCGGTTCATTGGCCGTGCCGTGGGCGAAGGTGGCGCCCCCCCTAACGAAGCGTGCAATGGATGTCTGAGACTCCGAGGCGGGGCAGCGTCCATCCTCACTGCAGCGAAAGTTACCGGGCACCGCACCATAGGAGGTCAGGTTGCCCGCGAAGGCTCCGGGCACCCATGTGTTTCCATCAATTCCGCCCTCGAACGATGTCGTCCCGGTCATGAATCCGGCCAGGTGCTCGTCGCTCAGCGTCGCGTCGTGGATGTCGATGTATTGGGCCGAGAGCCCCGCATCGGCCAAGAGGTCGATGGCGTAGGCGCACTCGGGGTCGCGGGCCCCGCGCGCACTGTCGGCCGCGGCCATGCAGGTGATGGGCGCATCGGGAAAGGTGCCATCCGATGCCACGCCTCGGTCGACCAGTGCACGCGCATCCGCATAGTCGAAGCCGTCGAGCCGACTGACCACGAAGAGGTTGTCGGTGTACTGCCACTGGTAGCTCAAGGGGGCGTCTTGGCGACGCGGCGCATGCGGCTGCCGGTCGGTCCCAGCAATGGTCACTGCGGTGCTGTAGTGGGCCATGTAGGGGTTCGAGAGGTCGAAGCCCTCCGTCGACGAGCTCCCGACATACCAGGGGTTGGCAAAC
>CAZKOI010000038.1:0-3326 GCA_964554315.1 uncultured Enterobacterales bacterium
GTCGGCGTCGGCATCGGCGTCCGCATCGGTGTCGCTGTCGCTGTCCGCATCGGCGTCGGCATCGGCGTCGGCGTCGGCGTCCGTGTCGGCGTCGGCGTCCATGGTCGTACCGCCGATGCTCCCGCTATCGACCTCATCTTTGTCGCTGCCGCAAGCGGTAAGTAGGCTCACAAGAACCACAAGAGTGCGCATCAAGTACCTCCGGGCGCGCACCTTAGGTCGGAAAGCATCGGTCGTCCATCATGTTTTCGCGGAATGGTGGGTGCCTGCATCCAGCCCAGCGCGGAGGTCCTGAGGATCCCCGGAATCTCCACGGCAGAGTCATCCGTACCGAGGGTGGAGAGGTGGTCCTGCCACGGCGCGAGAATCTGTCGGAGATGATCGGTGTCGCGCACAGGGTGGATGTTCACCATGCGCGGCAGGGCCTGGGGCACGAAGTGCTCCGGAGGACTCACGGTGACGGCCCAGCCCGCACCCGTGGCGACCTGACCCAGGATGCGCGCGAGGCCGAGGCGACGGCGCCACTCGGGTCCGAGGGCAGGCTCGACGTCTCCTCTTGGCGTGAGCTGCTCCATTCGCTGCATCATGGGGATGAGCTGGGCGACAAGCTCGCTCGGATCGCCGGTGGTGAAGACGCCCGTCGGGGCCAAGCACCCGCGGGTGTCATATCGGGCCACATCCAGCGCCAGCGGGCCCGCGGCCCTCGCCGCCGATCCCCCGATGAAGGCCACGCTGAAGCGGTGGCCGTAGCGTGCGACCGGAAGGTCGGGGTGAGCCGAGGCGATCGCCTGGACGGTCTCATCGCTCCCGAGGGCGACGATGGCGTCGACCTTCGGCAGCGTTCGTTGGTCGCTCCAGGTGACGCTCAGGCCTTGAGCGACGAAGCACTCTGCGAGGCGTCGACACAGCGCAGGGTCCCGTGAGGGAGCCTTGAGGTGAACTGCGGCCCCAGCCGCGGCGGCGATGGCCGTCCACTCGATGGGCGTGGTGAACACCCCCGCAGGGACAACGACGGCGAGTCGATCGGGCAATCGCCCAGCCGCCTGTACTGCCGCCGTGAGGGTTTGGGTGTTGAAGGGACGAATCGCTTGGTGCAGACAGGCTTGCGCATTGTCTGCGCTCAAGCCTTGGCCGAGCGGAACGGCCTCGGATGCTCGAAGCATCGCGAGCGCACGAAGAGTTGCGTCAAGCACGGGCGTCCTCCACGCGCAAGCTGCAGCCGCGGAGCTCTGCGCCCTCAAGGCGGCCCTCCAGACGAACGTTTCCGTCGGGCAGGATCACGCCGACATCTTGGGTCTCGATGGCCATCACCGTCTGATGGTTGGCGAGATCGTAGAAGCGAAGGAGCCCGCGAGTATCGGGGGTGCCGGTCCAGGGGTCGACCGCGACCACGCGCATCCATGGTGGCGGCCGGAAGGCGCTGTCCGCCGGTATCGCCCAGAGCTGACTGGCCAGCTCGCTCATGCCGTACTCGCCCACGACGGCAGCAGCAGGAAACTGGCTCGCGAGCGCCTGGTGGAGCATTCTCGGCGCGAGGGCTCGGCGGCGGCCCTTGAAGCCCCCGGTCACCATCAGAATCGAGCCGGGAGGCATCGCCAGCGGGGCCCGAGGCGCGTCCAGCAGATCGGCCCAGGCAAAGGCCGTGCCGGGTAGGAAGACAGCCTCACCGCAGTCGGCTGCCTCGGCCAGCGCGGACCAGGCGGCTTCGATGTCCAGCCCTCGGTTGTCGTCAAAGACCTGAACCAAGTCCGGAACAAAGCGTCGGCACATGTGGCCCAGGGACGAGGTCTTGGCCGCTGGGGCAAGCGAGACGCCACGCCGCGGCAGTGGACCGAAGCAGGCCTCGGCATGGGTTCGCGCCGAAAGGTCGTACAGGTCGGTGTCTTGGAGGTGCACCACCCCCGAGCGTCCGCTGGTGGTTCCGGAGGTGTGGAACACGATGGAGGCGTCCTCGACCGGAAAACAGGTGAGGGCCAGGTCACGAAAGAGCGTGGTGGGGACCGCCGGAATCTCCGTCCAGTGCTTGACGGTGGTCGCGCCGCAGAACCGGTCGTACTCGGGGTTATGGCGCCGTTGCCAGGCGTATAGCTCCAGAGCGGTGGAGTTGAAATCACCCCCGTTGCGGATGAAGGTGTCGATGGTGGACTTCATCGTGTCACCTCGTCTAGCGCATCCATGAAGGCGGTCAGCAGGTCACGATGAATGGTCAGCGGGGGCGTGATGCCGAGCACCTCCGCTCGCTCACCAGCGGGTAATATGATGAAGCCCCTCTTCAGCAGCGCCCGACTGACGGCGAGGGTATCGGGCAGGGCCACACCGAGCATGAGTCCGCGGCCCTGGACGGCGTAGCCCCGGGCCTCGAGCGATGATCGGAGCCAAGCGCTGGTGTCGCGAACAGCTGGAATGATGGTCTCGAGAAGGGACGTGGTGGCCAGCGCCATTGCGCAGCCCACGGGGTGGCCAAGGAAGGTCTGCGTGTGAATGGCCTCGCCTTGAGATGCGCCCCAGGCGTCCATGGCCGCCGCGGTGCCCACCGCTGCAGAGATGGGAAACCCGCCCGACATTCCCTTGCCGAGCACGACGATGTCGGGCTTGACCCCCTCGTGCTGGTAGGCGAACCAGTCACCGGTTCGTCCAAAGCCGGTGTAGACCTCGTCGAAAACCAGCACGGCGCCGGCCGCCCGTGTTCGATCCGCCAGCGCCTCTAGCCACCCTCTTGGCGGCACACGGATGCCACCGCGACCTTGCACCGGCTCGACCACGACCGTGCCGATGTCGTCCAGGCTTGGAATCGGGCCACCGTACTCGCTACGGACCACGTGGTCGCCGAGCTGGGCGTCAAAGGGCGCTCGAAAGGCGTCGCCGTGGTAGCCCGTCACCGAGAGCGCGCCGTAGCTCAGGCCGTGGTAGCCACCGGTGAACGCCAGGACCTTGGCTCGACCGCTCATGATGTGACCGGTCTTGAGGGCGGCCTCGATCCCATCGGATCCGCTGCTCCCGAGGATCGCGCGGTCCAGGCCCGTCAGATGGGCCAAGCGCTCCAGCAGGAGGACCCGGCTCGTGTCGGGGAAGGCATCGCCCATGACGTGAACGAGTTGATCAAGCTGGGCCTTGGCGGCGGACACCACCGCCGGGTTTCGGTGACCGACACTGGCGACGCCGAATCCTGCGGTCAGATCAACAAAGCGGTTGCCATCGACGTCCTCGACGTTTGATCCGACCGCGGCAGCCCACACGATGGGATCGTCATCGGCGGTGCCGAGGGCAGACGCGCGACGGGCACGGCGCGCCGTGATGGCGGGACACTCGCGAGCGGCGAGGCGGTC
>CAZKOI010000038.1:3336-17815 GCA_964554315.1 uncultured Enterobacterales bacterium
AAGAGCGGCTTTCTGGCCCCGGGACCTCCGTCAATAATCTCGGCGTGTCTTCACCTGTCATCACAGGGGGCATCTATCCCCGCCCATGCGCTCCGTCCCGTGTCTGGAGTAAGCTGTTCATGCGGTCGACGGAGGCCCGGTGATCATAGAGCTTCAGTACCCCGGCCACACCCAGCGCATGGTCTTCGACGAGTTTGAGCGTCGGGTGCGTGATGGCGAGATCCCGCCGGAGCTGCAGGTGCGATTTGAGGCGGTCACGGGTGACCAGTTCGTGCCGGTCGGTGGGCTGGAATTCTACCAGGAGCTGGTCGATCCGGGGCGGCGTGCCTTTCGGGACCGAATGAGTCGCCCCGGCATGCCCATCGCGACCGCCGCGCTGATCGGACTTCAACTGCAGATCTATGCGGCGAGCTGGTCGCCAGAGGTCGAGACGTGGTTCCAGGAATCATGGACCAACTGGGCGCCTGCTATCTTGGAGCGCGGTGAGGTCTCCCGGCTCCTCAGCTACGGCTTTCTCCACCTGGGGTTTACTCATCTCCTCTTCAACCTGACCTTCTTGGCCTACACCGGGTACAACCTCGAGCGGGCACTCGGTCGAAGAAACTTGCTGACGCTGTTCATCTTCAGCGTGTTCTGCGGGGGGCTGCTGAGCATGGGGATGACGCCGGGTCAGCCGAGTCTGGGGGCATCCGGCGGTGACTTTGGACTCCTCGCGGCTGCCGTGGTCTTTGGCTGGAAGCACTGGGACGACATTCCGGTGTCGGCGAGGACGAAGTTTGGCTGGGCGCTGGTACCCTACCTCGCGTTCTCGCTGATCAGCGGCCTGTCCTCGGAGAATGTCGACAATTGGGGTCATCTCGGCGGGCTCTTCGGCGGCGCCCTTCTCATGACCCTCATGTCTCCTCCCGTCTCGGCGCGGCAGCTTGCGCGAAATCGGGTGCTGCGTCGAAGCACGGGAGGGCTGGTTGCGGCTTCGCTGGCGGTCATCGCCTTCGCCGGCACGGAGCTGGTTCCGCTGAAGCGCCACTCGGCGGAGGGCTGGTCTGTCCCGGTGCCAACCTATTGGCGCGAAGGGTGGACCTTTACGGGCGATCGGGGTTGGTTCTCACCCACCTCGGATGCCACGATGGTGGTGACACAGACCACCCACGAGCGTCCGATTAGACCGACTCAAGCGGTTGACGCACTGGTCGAGCGCATTCGGTCGGCGGGCAGCGAGCCTCAAGTCATCGTTCGGGAGGATGTCACGGTTGCGGGCGCTCCCGGTCAGCGTCTCAAGGCGCGATTTTCTCTCGCCGGAGAGCCCATGATCATCGATGCCGTCGTGCTGACGCGTGGGGTGGTCGCGTTTCGGGCTCACTTGCAGTCTCGCGCAGGCCGAGCGGGCGCCTACGCGACGGTCCTCGAGCGCGCGATTGCCCGAGCAGAGCTGGACCCTTCGCTCGAGCTAGAGGAGGCCCGTGCATGGGCGGAGACCCACCCAAGGTCCTGGCAGCCTGCCGTTGCGCTGGGCGATGTCCTCTACAAGGTGGGCCGACCGGAGGAGGCGAGGGCCAGCTACCTGCGCGCGCTTGAGGGTCACCCCGGTCGCGCTGAGGCTCAGATCGGTTTGCTTCGGGTTCACGCCCACTACGGACTCGAGGGCGGAGCGGACCTCGCCGAGTCGCTCTTGAAGGGGCCGCTGGAGGATCCTCGTGTGGTCGTGGCCCTCGCGGATCTCTACGATGTCCTCGGTCAAGAGGCCCAGGCCTTGGCGGTGCTCAATCAGGCTTGGCTGCAGGCGCCAAAGGATGGTGTCCTGAGGCGAGACAGGCTCCGGCGAGGTCTCCCCGTTGAACAGCGCTAGAGCCGGTCACAGAGTCGTCACCGCCGGTCACAGAGTCGTCACCATGGCGGCATTGTGGGTGGAGTAAAAAGGGTTCACCAACCTAAACGGAGGTGCGCGATGCACAGCCCCCTCAAGCTCTCTCTCTTGGTGACCCTACTGGGCACGGCCTGCGCGACGGAAACGAAGTCGGCCGACACGGGCACATTTGGTCTGGACATCGATGCGGATGCGGATGCGGATGCGGACGCGGATGCGGACGCGGACGCGGACGCCGACGCGGACACGGATGCCTCGGCCCCGGAGGTGAACATCACGAGCCCTGATGATGGCGATACCTTTGTGATCGGTGAAATGGTCAACTTTGTCGCCGGTGTCAGCGATGCTCAAGATGAATCCTCGCAGATTCAGCTCACCTGGACCTCGGACCGACAAGGAGAGATCGGTGATGACTATGCGGAGGCGGGAGTTGCGATGTTGTCGATCGACGATCTCGAGGAAGGGACCCACACGGTGACCCTTGAGGCCACCGATACCGATGGCAACACCGACTCGGACTCTGTGGTGATTCGTGTGGAGGGCGATGCGGATGCCGATGCAGACGCGGATGCCGATGCCGATGCCGATGCCGATGCCGATGCGGACGTTGACTGGGATGACTGGGATGGCGATGGCTGGACAGCAGCCGAGGGCGACTGTGATGACGACGACCCCTATGCGTACCCGGGTGCCGAGGAGTACTGCGATGGCATTGACTCAAACTGCGACGGCGACGTCGATACCGACTTCTGGGACGCCTACGAGCCTAACGAGATGCTCACGGCAGCCTACGATCTTGGCGAGCTGGATGTCGATGGGTGGTGGCCGACGGGCACCTCGAGCGTGACCGTCGAGGACCTCAACCTCGACAACCCGTATGATGAAGACTGGTTTACCTGGTTCGCGGACGACACATGGTACGACGACCCGGACATCGCGGTCTATGTCGAGGGCAGCGAGTACACCCACTTCATCGTCGAGGTCTGGCTTGAAGACTGGGACGCGTCCCATCCCCTCGCCGAGAAGGAGGACTGGGGCTCCGTGACCATCACCGAGGAGGACTTCCCGTTCGATGATGGCTGGTTCTGGGATGGCGGCTGGGACACCTGGTATGTCACCATCCGGTCCGATCCCGACGACTGGGACTACCTCACCTGCGAGGAAGACCTCTACACGCTCACCATCGAGGCCTGATCTGTCGAGTGGGGATACGAGGCCGGCTCTTGGGGGCCGGCCTCTCGTCCTGGATCACTGAGGGCGGGTCACCACGCGGAGCTCGCCGCCGGAACGGGGCTGAAGCTCCATCTCGTCGATGAGCACGGGCGGTACGGCCCAGGTCACACCGAGGCCATCGAACCATCCCCAGCCGAACCGGTCGGCGCCGCCGGGCACGTCGAGCATTTGCGCCGGTGCCTGCGTTCGTCCGGCCGCGACGATGTCCCGGAGTGTGCGGCGATCAGCGCCCACAAAGCGCAGACCTCTCACCGGCTCTTCGCGGCCATCGGGGTACAGGCGAACAATCTCTGTCGGGGTGGTCAGTCCCGCCATCGGTTCGTCTCCCGTCACGGAGAATTCGATGTTGTCTTCCATGGATGGTGGCGAGAGGCGCTTCACCAGCAAGACGTACGGTAGGCCTGCACTGCGGGCCATGGAAAGGGCCTGTCGCTGGAGCTTTCGCCAGGTGCGTGGGGACCTCGGGGTGACCTCCAGCTGGGTCGGCATGGCCTCGAACCGATCGCTCGCCATACCTCGGGCGTGTCCGGTGCTGGCCGACCGGTCAGTGCGAGGGGTCCGGCTCATCAGGACGTCTCTGAGCACACCATCCTCGACCAACGACATTCTCTTCGTGGCCACGCCCTCGTAGTCATGGGTCATCGCCCCCATCAATTCGGGGTGACGCTGGGCATCGTCGACCACTCCCCATCCCTCGGGCAAGAGTCTCCGCCCGATTCGCGCGGTCGGAATGGGGCGAGCGTCCTGACTCGCACTCTCTGGCGCCGACTCCATCGGCGGTGTTCCACAGATCTGAGGCTGAAGCAGCTGCCTAAAGAGCTCCGCAGAGGCCTCCGGGGCGAACAAGACCGGACCCAGGTACTCCTTTGCAGGCTCAGCACCTCGGACCTTGGCCAGCCACTGAGCCGCCTCCTGGACCTGTTGCTTCATGACAGCCTTCTCGGGCAGGGCTTCGACGTCTCGCGCGACCCAGGAGCGGTTGTTGAAAACAGTCGATCCGTCTGGTGCTTTGGCCTCGAGATGGGCCCGAAGGACCACCTTTTCGCTGGTCTTCCAGAGGCGGGTCCCGCCGGTGTCGTAGAAGAAGGTGGTGTAGTGGCCTGAGAACCCACCCACATCATTGAAGTCCACAAACTTGAAGCCTGCGAGTGCCTCGGTGAGGGCCACGACCCGCTCGTTGAGGCCGCTGTGATCGGGCCCCTCGGCGGGCGATAAGGACGACTGCATCGGAGCGGCGGGCGCAAAGTCTGCCGTGAACTCAAGGTCTCGGCCCCGTCGTGCTGCGAGCTTGGCAGCCATGGTCTCGGTGGCGCCCTTGTAGGCACCGTCGAGCGCCATCCAGAGCTCTCTTCGGAGCGAGAGCTCAGAGTCGTCTCGGGCGAGCCCCCGGAGCTGGACGCCCTGGCGACGACCGAAGGCCGCCTGAAAGTTCCCGCTGTCCATCTGGGGTGTCCCGACGCGAACATCGACCCGAAGTAGTCTCGGCGTCCGCTCCTCGGACAAGGTCAGTGCGCCGTCTCCTGCCCACACTTCGGCGGTGTCGCCCTCAGCAACGATGACGGAGATGTGGTGGGGGCGAGGCTGGTCGGGGAGCGTGAGGCCGGCCATCGCCCGCTCGACCTCGGTCTCCACCGCGGCCTCGATGAGACCGGGGTCAGCGGCCCTGGCGCTGAGAGCCAGAAGGAGGAGCGTGCTCATCGATCAAACCCGGGTGCGGCGAGCAGAGGGGGGCGATCGTGTGCTTTGTCGCTTCGCTGGACCTCAAGCTCTCGGATCAACAGGTCAGGGGAGGACGCGGAGACAGGGACGTACCCCGACTCTGCACCGCAGTAGCCGTTGAACACGGAGATGGAGTCTGAGGCGGCCACGACCTGAGAGAAGGCCACCAGGGGCGTGCCGATGAGGTCGGCTCCGCGCACCAGCTCATCAGGCCGTCCGTCAGCCCACACGCGCTTGATCCCGACAGGCTTTACCACGAACGCATTAGGCGTAGATCGGCCGGTAAAGGTGAACCCGCCGGTGATGTCATCGATGATGAAGCCGTAGGGCTTGCCTTGATCCCGCATCAGCCCGAGGAGCTGGGTCCGCAGCCGCTGAGACGAGACCGTCTTCGAGGCCTCGATCATGAGGTTGCCCTGCCGCGATACGACCGCATGACCCGGCTGGCGTCTTCCGTGTCCGTTGGAGGTCGGGAAGCCCTCGATCGGGGTTCGGCTGGTCAGGAAGTTTCGGAGGACGCCGTCTCTGACCACCTCGACCCTCTGCGCGGCAACGCCTTCGTCGTCATACCCGTAGTGACCGTGGAGTCGCTGCCCGGCCCGGTGGGTCTGTGTGGGGTCATCAATGACGCTGATGAAGCTCGGCAGGATCTCCTCGCCGACCATGTCCTTAAAGGTCTGACCTTCGTCTTCATCTCGCTGGCGGTGACTCTCGATTCGATGGCCGAGCACCTCGTGGAAGAACACCGCGGCGGCTCGTCCGCGGAGGATGGCCGGTGCCGTCGTTGGTTCGGCTACGGGAGCCGCGCGGAGCGCGACGAGCTCTTCCATCATCGCATCGAAGGTAGACTGGGCATCCTCCACGGAAGGCAGCTCGTCTTCTCTTGAAGCCAAGATGCTCTTGAAGACCTGAATCGTGGAGCCATCCTCGGCTGTGCTGCTGACGGAGAGGTTCAGGACCAGCGTCGTCCGCGGCAGCACGAGACGCGCGCCCTCATTGTTGACGATCACTCGGGTGGCGTTGATCACGTCCAAGCTGATGCTGCTCTCGTGAACGTGCGGGTGGGTGAGCCCGCGAGCCGAGAGGGTCGCCAGGCGAGCACGCCACGCCTCAACGTCGGGGGAAGCGGGGTCCTGGGTGACCTCGGCCACCTCGGCCGCGGCGGCGGAGAAGTCGGGCGACTGGTCCTGCGACTCGACCTTCACGGCGCGGTTGGCTTTGACCTTCAGCAGGCGCTTCTGAGCCAGCCGGTAGGCGTCATCCGTGGCTCGCCAGATCGCGAGGCGGGTGGCCGCGGCGTTGCCGTCCACGGGCAGATAAAAGGTGTCCTTCTCGTCGTCCTCAAACCAGCCTGCATCTCGGATTTTGTGCGTGTGGTCGAGTTCGGGGGAGCCGACTCGAAGATCGATGTCCGCCTCGCGCGAGTGGCTATGCTCAGGCTCCGTGGTCACGCCGTTCGATGCCACGATGCGCAGCCGCTGGGTGTCGTAGGCGGTCACGTTTACCCAGTAGGCCGGGTCCGGGCGCACCGAGAGCTCGGCGCTAACTCGGGCCACTTCCTGGCTGAGAACATCCACCCAAGCGGGGGACTGCGCACTTGCTGTCCCCCCGAAGGCGAGCACGAGTGAGAGGGCCCGTCTCAGTAGTCTTCTTCCGAGTAGCCGTCCGACTCCATGAAGCCCTTCGCGATCTGGTCGTCGCCGTCTTCATTGACCCAGGCCACCTCGCAGATGGCGTCGACGATCCGCATGAGGTCGTCTCCGCTGGGGTAGTCCAACTCTTCGAATTGTTCTTCGAGCTCGTCCACGAGGCTCTGCTCGAGCTCGCCGGATTCCTCCAGCTTGAGCACGAGATTCTCGCCGAGCTCCTCATCGAGCTCCTCGGCCGCGACATCAAGCCCTGCTAAGAAGCAGGCGACCCAGGCCTCTGGCGTGTCTGCGCCGTTGGTCTCGATCTCTTCGTCTATGCGTTCGACAATCACATCCCTGAGTGAACCAGGCAGCTCGATCATCTTCGGATTCCTCCCTTTGTTGACCTCGCCTAACCAGAGTTCCCGCTCGGTCAACTCACGTTTCACATCGCCCCTTCAGGTGGGTCGGAATACGGGTCTTAAATGATTACCGATGCATTGATTAAGGCGCTACCGAAGACCGATCTCCATGTTCATCTCGATGGCTCGCTCAGGATCCCGACGCTGATCGAATTGGCTCGAGATCAGAAGCTTGAGCTGCCCAGCGAGACCGAAGCGGGCCTTCGCGAGCAGGTGTTCAAGGATTCGTATGCCTCCCTCGTGGAGTATCTGGCGGGCTTCGACTACACGGTCGCAGCGCTCCAGACCTCGGAGGCGCTCGAGCGCGCAGCCTACGAGCTCGCGGTCGACAACATCGAGGAGGGCGTTCGTTACATCGAGGTTCGCTTTGCGCCTCAACTCCACATGCATGAGGGCCTCGGCTTTGATGAGGTGCTCGCGGCGGTCACCCGAGGGCTCGACCGGGCCCGCAGCGAGCATGAGGGCTCGGCCGCAGTGAAGGAGCGCGGTGAGCCGCCCTTTCGGTTCGGGATCATCGTGTGTGCGCTTCGGCGCTTCGAGGCCGGGACCTCGCGCTGGTATCGGCAGCTCTTTAGCGTTCTCTCGGATGCACCCGAGAAGCAAATCTATCGCATGGCGAGCTTAGAGCTGGCCCGTGCGGCGGTGCGATGCAGAGACGAACTGGACATGCCCATTGTGGCCTTTGACCTCGCGGGGCAGGAGTCGGGCTATCCTGCGCATGAGCATCGCGATGCTTACGAGTACGCCCACACCCACTTCATGAAGAAGACGGTGCATGCAGGCGAGGCATACGGCCCGGAGTCGATCTTCGAGGCAATCACGGCCCTGCATGCCGATCGAATCGGGCACGGCTATCACCTGTTTAGTCCGGATCTCTGCGGACCAAAGGTACAGAACCCGGCGGACTACGTGGGACGGTTGGCCCGCTACATCGCCGATCGGCGGGTGACGGTAGAGGTGTGCATCACCTCCAACCTCCAGACCAATCCCGCCATCGGTCGGGTCGAGAACCATCACTTCGGAAAGATGCTCGAGTCTAGGCTCAGTGCGACCCTATGCACCGACAATCGCCTCCACTCTCACACCACCGTGTCTCGGGAGGTTCGCCTCGCTGTGGATGCGTTTGGAATGGACCTGAAGCAGCTACGAAACACCATCATCTATGGCTTCAAGCGCAGCTTCTTTCCCGGTCCGTACCAACACAAGCGGGACTATGTGCGTTCCATCATTGACCACTACGACAAGGTCATTTCTGCTCACACGGGCGGCTGATTGCTCAGCGAGGCCTTTGCCCGTGCATGGACGGCGGGGAGGAGCGCAAAGGCGGGGAGTGCCAACACGAACGTGAAGCCGAAGTAAGTCGTGAAGCCCCAGGCCTCGACGAGGTACCCTGATGGTGCCCCAATGAGGTTTCTAGCGACCATAGAGAGGGCGGTCAGGAGCGCAAATCGAGTGGCGGCCTGCTGGGCCTCGCAGACGCGCATCAGGAAGGCGAGGAAGGCGGCCACGCCGAGACCGCTGCAGAAGCTCTCCACCATAGACGCCCCGTAGACCAGCGTCCGCGAGGGCCAAGCGGCAGCGGCCATGTAGCCTAGGTTGGAGAGCGCTTGGGCGGCACCGAGGATCCACAGCGCTCGAAAGAGGCCCCACCGGGTCGCGAGCTCACCTCCGGCGAGTGCCCCCACGACGGTCAGCAGTGCGCCGATCGAGATGCTGACCAGACCCAGCTCGGCCAGGCCGAGTCCAGCACCCTGTAGCCAGAACGGCTTCACCATGGGGGCCATCGCCGCATCCCCCATCTTAAAGAGCAACACGAAGGCGAAGAGAGAGAGGGAGCCGGGCTGACGAAGCCATCCCCACAGCGACTGGAGCCACTCCGCCGTGGATTGCTCGGGCTGGGGAGCAGAAGGAAGGGTACGCGCCCACAGCGCGAGGGCTAAGGTCATCGAGCCGACCGCAGCAAAGATCAGGGTCCAGTCGACCCAGGCGGCGGCAGCGACGGCGCCGCCCCCGCAGAGCAGCATCGCGCCTCGGTAGGCCGCCACTCGCCAGCCATTGACCCGCCCATGAAGCTCGGACGGCACGACGGTCGCGGTGTAGCCATCGATGGCCACGTCGGCCGTGGCGCTTGCGGTGGTGAGGACCGCAAGCATCGCCCAGACAGCGGGGCCCGGTGGCAGCATAGGCAGTGCGATTGTCACGGTGCCCACGGCCACCATCGCACTGGATATCCATCGGGCCGGTGTGCCATAGCGGTCGACCAGCGGCGACCAGAGCGCCTTGAAGGTCCATGGCATCGCGAGGAGACTGACCATGCCCAGCTCGCCAAGCGAGGTCCCCCGAGCCTCCAGCAGCCAAACCTGGACGAGGTCATGGAAGATGCCGGCAGGGATGCCCTCGGCGATGTAGAGGGCTGCCACCATGGTCATTAGTCTGCGCTGTTGATCGGAGCTCACACAGCCCCACTAACGGGTGTGCCTTGCGCTAGTGCAGCAGCGATCGAATCGTGTCGAGGGGAATGCCAGCCTTCTCCAATTCCTCTCGAAAGGGTGCAAGGTGTTCCTCGTAGGGCCGGTACCTGCCGACGCTGGTGGTGTAGATGGGCTGTCGGACCTGCTCAGAGCTTGCCGAGGCCACATGCCGCTCGTTGTCGTAGAAGCGCTCGCAAGTGGGATCCCAGGGAAGCCCGACAAAGTCGATGACCCGACGCATCGTTTCCTCGGGGTACGACACCATCTCCTCATACTGCACATCGAGAATGGGCAGCGGAAGGACACGCTGCCAGTGCTGCATGAGGCGGTCATACTCGACGTAGAATTGTCCAAGCCAGCGGAGGTCGGTGGAAAAGGCGTAAGCGTCCTTGAAGTGCATGAAGTAGCAACTGAGCGCGGTGTCCATAGCGCCTCGTCTGCAGTGAACGATGCGCGCGTTGGGGAGCAGCAACGCTGCGAGTCCAAGGTGCAGAAAGTTGAGCGGCATCTTGTCAGTGATGCGGGTCGCGTCCCCCGTCTTGGCCATCATTCGCTCGGTGTACCAGGTCGAGAGATGCGTCGCGATGTTGGGGTTGAGGTCATGGACACACTGCGGGTAGGGCCTGTTCGTTCCCAAGAGCTCGGGCATCGCGCGCGCCAAGATCTGGAGCTCCTCCAGCTCACCGGCGCCCATGACATTGGAGTGAGACGCAAGAATCTGCTCGACGAGGGTTGTCCCCGAGCGTGGCATACCCACGATCAAGACCGGCGTGCGCGTCGGGTTTGCAGCCATGGGCGTCAGCGGAAAGTTCACGCCGTCGAAGACCTCGATTAGCTCATCGACCTGATGTCGAAAGTCCTCGGGAGAGAAGACAGCGGATCGAGAACGGTTGGCCTGCTGGTGCGATGTGAACGCCTCAGCATGATCCCCGGTCGCCTCGTAGAGCTCCCCCAGTCCGTGGAGAAGCTTTGCTCGAACGAGGGGGGGGCGCGAGCGGCGCAGGAGTCGCTGCAGGACGCCGATGGCGTCGTGAGACCGGCCCAGCTTGCGACAGAGGCTTGCATAGATGTGCGCGAGGTCAGGATGATCCGCACCTGCCTCGATCATCGGCTGCGCGATGGCCAATGCGCCCTCATGGTCTCCCATCTTCGCGAGCACGGAGGAGAGACCCGCGATCGCGTCGAGATCATAGGGCCTCTGTGCCAGGACCAACCGGAAGCAGTGCTCGGCTTTGGGTAAGAAACCCTGCTTCATCAGTTGATGGCCGAGCTGGGTGCGGTAGTTCATCTCGCCGGGGTGCAGCTGCAGTGCGGTGAGCAGGGCTCGAAGCGGAGCCTCGGTCATTCCCATCTGGGACTGCACCTCTCCGAGAAACGCGTGCGCTTTGTGCTGGCTATGGTCAATGTCAATGGCCTGCTGGAGGGCTACCTCGGCCTGCTCCAGCTCCCCCATCCGAAACAGGCACTCGCCGAGGAGCACATGACAGACGGCATCGGCGGTGTCCCCGTCGATGACCACCTTGAGGCACTTGGATGCCTCGTCATACCGCTCGAGCGCCATCAACGAGCGGCCGAGATAGAGGTGGGCCTCTCGGTGCTCAGAGCAGAGATCGAGGCACAGGTGAAGCCACTCGACCGCCTCCGTGTTTCTGTCCATGAGGTGGAGGGCCTGACCTCTCAGGCACAAGAGGTCAGCAGACGTCTCTCCCATGGCCATCAGCGACTCAAAGCACGGTAGAGCCTGTTCTGCGAGGCCCAGTCGCAGGGTCAGGAGCCCGAGGTGCATGACCGCGATGCGATTCTCAGGTGCGAGACGCACCGCCTCAGCGAAGCTACGGAGGCCATCACGCTTCTTCCCCAGGCTCACCTGAGAGACGCCCAGTGCGTCGTGGAACTCCGATCGCTGGGGGCTCAACCGAATCGCGCGACCCAGGTATCGTATGGCGCGTGCGTGCTGTCCAGCATCCTGCTCGAGCAGGGCCATGACGAAGTGAGTGTCGGGTACCTCGGGGGCTTGCTCGAGGAGCAAGGCGCAGTCCGCTCTGGCGGTCTCGTGCTCGCCCGTGCGATGGGTCTCGAGGACCATGGAAAGCTGGTTCTGGATGTGCTCTAGCATGTCACTTCTCGTTCTCTAGACCGTCAAGCCGGTCCGTCAGTAGGTCGGGCCTGGAGCTCCATCAGGGCAGGAATGTGTCCCCGATAGGACGTGGAGCGACCCACACTGTGGGTGTGGATTGGGCGACGAACCTGATCAAAGGACGCCGTTCGGACGGTTCGTGGGTTGTTCTCCGGATGGGTCATCTGGGGCTCGAAGTTCAGTCCAAGAAAGGACGCGAGCCGGTGGGCCCAGGTCTGGGGATCGCTCACCAAGCCCTCGTAGGGCACGGTCAGCATTCGGATCGGCAGGTGAGCCGCCCAGTGGTTCATGATCCGTCGATAGGCGGTGATGTATTGGGCGATGTCTCGCTCACTCGTGGCCCACGGGAGGGTGTCCTTGAAGTTCTGGAAGAGGACACTCAGGCCGGTGTCGGCCGGATCGCGAACACAGTGGATGACCCTCGCCCTTGGAAGCAGCCGAGCGGCCTCGCCGAGGTACAGGAAGTTGTCGGGCATCTTGTCCGTGACTCGGCACGCCCCCGGGGCGAGCCTGCGCATGCGCGAGAGGTAGGCGCGTGCGAGCTGGTTGAGGTCGTCGATGGTCATCCTCGGGTCGGCCATCAGCGCCGCCACCTGCTGGAGGTCGCCCCGCTCTCCAGCGCCGTGAATCTTGGAGTGGCAGTCCAGCATCTGCTCAATCAGTGTCGTCCCGGACCGCGGCATGCCGACAATGAAGACGGCGTCCTCGTCGAGCACAGCGCTGCGGATGGCCGAGCGCTGGTAGTTGGCGATGATCGTATCGATCCGTGCCGCATGGGCTCCCGCATCGAAGGCGAGCGGACGCAAGCGATTCGCCTCGGCGATGGCCTGAAAGGCCGCATCGGTCTGCCCGGTTGCGTCGAGGAGCTGACCCAGCTGCTTGCCGAGGAGAACACGGGTGGCCGGCTCTTGGGCTTCTGCCAAGCAATTCTGGAGGATCTCTATCGCGTCGCTCGGTTGGTTCATGTGCATGCAGACCTGTGCGTAGACCACGGCCTCGTCCGGAGACGGGCGCCCCATGGCCACGGCGGGAGCGATCTGCGCCAAGGCGCCGACGGCGTCGCCTTGGCGAAAGCGGGCCATGGCCAGTCCGGCTCGGCCCGACGGATGGTGGGGAGACTGCCGGAGCACGCCCTCAAAGCATCGCTCGGCCGCGTCGAGGTGTCCCAGCTCAGTGAGGATATGGCCGAGCTTGGCGCGGACTTCTTGATTGCTAGGGTCGAGTCTGAGCGCTCTCTGGAGGTCGTGAATGGGCGAGGCGTGGCGACCCATGGCTGCGCGGGACGCCCCGAGATTGGCCCACGCTTGGCCCGACTCGGGCTCCAGCTGGGTGGCGACCTCAAAGCAGGCTTCTGCCTGCTCGGCTCGACCCAAGGCCATCCAGGCGGCGCCTTCATTGTTTGCGGCCTTTGCAAAGTCGGGCGCCAACGCACGGGCTTGCTGGAAGGCGTGGACGGCATCCTCATGGCGCCCCTGCGCGAGCAGGGCGTTGCCCAGGTTGTAGTGGGCCTCGGGTGCGGTTGGGTCGAGCACGACCGCTTCTCCGATGAGCGACGCTGCTTCATCATCGTCGCCCGACCGGCGCAGCGCGGACGCCAGGGTCAGCCGAGCGGTTGCCATCAGACTGGGCGGGCCGCTGTGGCCGCAGGCCTGGCGCAAGAGCTCCACGGCGGTGCTCAGCTGCCCCGCGTTCATGGCCTGTGTGCCGGCATCCAAGAACCCCATCAGGCGACTCATGGGCGCACCTCGAGTGTTCGCACAGGGTCGGTTTGAGTCGGCTCAGCGCCAAAAGCACGGGTGCTGAGCGCCAGCAGGCGGAGGTCAGAAGGTTCGATGCGCATCACACCCAATCGACCGTGAGCGCCTGTTCTGAAGTCTTTTTAGAGGCCGGGTATGTCAGCCCTTCACGGACCCTGAGGTCAGCCCTTCGACCAAGTGCCGCTGCAGCGCGAAGAAGAGGATCATCACCGGGGTGCTCACCACCACGGCACCGGCTGCAAAGTGGCCCCACTCGGTGCCGTAATCGCCGACGTAGGACTGCATGACCACAGGAAGTGTGAAGCTCGTCTCATCGTTCATAAAGGTGGCCGCGAGAATGAACTCATTCCATGCCGTCATGAAGGAGAACAAACCGGTCACGACCAGCGCGGGCCGGGCGAGCGGAAGCACGATGGTCCAGAACGTCGTCCAGCGGCCTGCACCATCCATGCGAGCGGCCTCCTCGAGTTCAACGGGGATGGTGTCGAAGTACCCCTTCATGTTCCAAGTGCAGAACGGAATGGCCGTGGTCGCGTACACGACGCTCAGCCCGAGGAGGGAGTCGAGCATGTGGAGCTCATCGAGCAGAATGTACAGCGGAATGGCCATCACCACGCCCGGGAACATTTGGGTGATGAGAAAGATCCGCATGCCCGCGTCTCGACCCGGAAACGACCACCGGCTCATCGCGTACCCGGCTGTGGTGGCGAGGCCGATGCCGACGGCGCTCGTGGCTATCGCCACAATCAGGCTGTTGAGCAGCTGCCGACCGAACAGCCAGGAGCCGTCCGCGGTGGTGGTGCCGAGGACCGCCTCGAAGTGCGCCGTGGTCACCGACGCAGGGACCGGACTCAGGTCCATGGAGAAGGCCTGACCTGGGCTCAGCGCCATCTTGAGGACCCAGAGGACCGGATAGAGGACCGCAATGGTCACCAGCACCAAGCCGAGGTGGACCATAATCTGTGTCCTCAGTCGGGGTGCCGTCATGCCGTGCCTCGACGAAGCCAGCGGTCCGTTCCCTTGCTGTAGAGAACCAAGACGCCGAAGATGAGGACGGCGTAGGCGGACGCGTAGCCGTAGCGATGGCCCCGCGTGAACGCCCAGCGGTACGCCTCACTGATGAGAATCTCCGTTCCCCCATCCGGCTCCCCTGCGCTGACCAGGTAGATGATGTTGAACATGTTGAAGGTCCAGATGCTGCCCAAGACGATGGCGGGCAGCATAGCGGGCTTGAGCAGCGGCCAAGTG
>CAZKOI010000039.1:0-17402 GCA_964554315.1 uncultured Enterobacterales bacterium
GGGCTCCGGGCAGGACCTCCCCACGGGCGAAGTCTCGGGCCATTGCTTGGATTTGCTGGTGTTCTTCGGAGAGTTCAAACATTTGGATCAGGCCCCCTGAAATGCTGGCTTGCGTTTCTCGAGGAAGGCCGTCATGCCCTCCTTTTGATCGGCGGTGGAGAAGCAAAGTGCGAAGTGTGCTCGCTCTGCGGCCATTCCAGCCTCGGCGTCGCGTCCCTCGGTCTCGTGCACCACGCGCTTCACCCAGCGGACGGCGGCAGGACCGTTTCGCGCGATGCGCTGGGCGAGGTCCTTAGAGGCCTCGAGCACATCCCCTTCCTCGATGACCTGCAGGGCGATGCCCAGAGCCACCGCTTCATCGGCCTTGACGTTTCGCCCCGTCAACATGAGCTCGAGCGCCTGCTGGCGACCGACCCGACGTACGAGTCGCTGAGTTCCCCCGAAGCCCGGGATGACTCCCAGCTTGACCTCGGGCTGCCCAAACACTGCAGTGGGTGAAGCAAGGACGATGTCGCATGCCATGGCCACCTCGCAGCCGCCACCGAGGGCGAACCCTCGGACGGCTGCGATGGTGGGAGCGGGGAAGGTCTCGAGGAGCTCAAGGACCGCCTGCCCGCCGGCTGAGAATGCCTCGGCCTCCTCGGCCGTGAAGCTCGCCATCTCGCTGATGTCAGCCCCAGCGGCGAATGCTCGGTCGCCAGCGCCGGTGATGATGAGTGCCCGCAGACCGCTGCTCATGAGCTCGGTGAGTACGTGGGCAAGCTCATTCAGCAGTGTCGAGTTGAGGGCATTGAGCGCCGCCTCCCGGTTGAGGGTGATGATACCGATACCGCTGTCGTGCTCAAACTGGAGGGTGTCCATCTGCTCAGCCTTGGTTGTAGGTGTAGAAGCCGCGTCCCGTCTTCCGGCCGAGCCATCCGGCCTCGACATACTTTCGGAGCAGCGGGCTGGGCGCATACTTGTCGTCTCCGAGGCCGTGGTAGAGGACCTCGCAGATGGCAAGACACGTGTCGAGTCCGATGAAGTCCGCCAGCGTGAATGGACCCATGGGGACGTTGGTGCCGAGGGTCATGCCCGTGTCGATGTCTTCCACTGTGCCAATGCCTTCGTAGAGTGCTTGGCAAGCCTCGTTCAAGTACGGCATGAGGATCCGATTCACGAGGAACCCCGGTACGTCTCGGGCGACGATGGTGGTCTTGCCCATCTTCTGTGCCGTGGCTTCGACCGCTGCGAACGTGGCATCAGACGTCTGGAGACCACGGATGAGTTCAACCAGCTTCATCACGGGGACCGGGTTCATGAAGTGCATTCCCATCACATTCTCCGGGCGATCAACCTTTGCAGCGATGGACGTGATCGAGATGGACGAGGTGTTCGATGCGAGAATGGTGTCAGGCCCTGCGAGTGCAGCGAGGCCCTCGAAGATCTTGTACTTGAGATCCACATTCTCTGTCGCGGCCTCGATGATGAGCTCGGCCGATGCCAGGCCGGCGTTCTCGGTGGAGAAGCGAATTCGCCCCAAGGCCGCAGCAGCATCGGACTCGGTGATCTTCTCCTTCTTGACCATCCTTCCTAGGTTTCTCTCGATGGTGTCCTTGGCCCGATCAAGGGCTGCTTGGCTGATGTCGGTGAGGTGGACATTGAACCCGGTGGTTGCCGCGACGTGTGCGATGCCGTTGCCCATCTGGCCTGAGCCGACGACGCCGATTGTTGAGATCTCGCCCATGTTCCCTCCTCTGGGTGCAGGTGCTGGGGGCGGGTCTTAACGGTTGGGTGCTCCCGACTCAAGGCACCATCTGCGGACCTTGCGACGAAGACCGCGGGAGGCCATCATGCGTAGATGGGACGCCAATCCTACGAAGTGCCTGCACCCAGCGATGCACCATGTCCGCTGCCGCCCGTTGAAGGGGTTGAGACGGGCTCGATGGTGTGGGTCGGCGGTTGGCGAGCTTGGGGGTGGGTCACACACCATCTCGCCGGCCATGATCGCACGCTCAGGGTTAGTCTCGCGGGGTCAGTGACCCTCGCGGATGGCGTCTATGTGCTGGGGCACGCGCTAGCTTGCGGCCGCCCGGGTAGAGCCTCATCGGTTGGGGCTGAACTGGCTCGTTTCGCCCATGTGGCCATCGATGCACGATACGCAACGCTGAGCTTGGTCGAGCACCTCGTTCAGACGCTGATGGTGCAGGCTCCGAACACCTCCTGGTGGATAGCGATTGCACAGGAGCCCGATCGGCCAGGTGTGGTGGCAGGTCCTGAGCCAGCGCCCGCGCTACGCGAAGGGGTTCCGCCGTTTCTGGAGATCGCGGCCTGGCTCCCCGAGTCTCCGCGCGCAGGGACGGAGCTGCCGCTAGCGATGTGCCAACCCGATGGTCCGCGCCATGCCCTCCGCGCGGATGCCGTGACTCAGATCCGGGCCCAACCTGCAAGGTCGATCGCGTCAGCCGCCGATCTTGCGGTGGGTGGACACAGCGATCTTTTCCCCATTGCCACCGGTGGAGGCAATCGTCGCTGTGACCCCGTGTCTTTGTTCGGGCTGCGCTTCATCGCGGAGTCTGCATCCGACCCGAACGTCGCTTGCTTGGCGGGCGCTGCGGCTGCACGTGTTCGGCTACAGATCGGCCAGGGGGCAGAGGCGCTCCAGCGTCTCGAGCAAACACTGAGCCGTGTGCATCATGCAGACCCCGCCCATCGTGCATTGTTGCTTTGGGCAGAGGCGCTTGTGTTCCTCGAGATGGGAGACTGGGCTGTGGCCTCCGCACGGTTCGAGGAGGCGTCGGAGGCGGTGCATCAGGGCCGTGATCTCTACCTTCTGGCCACCATGAATCGGCAGTGGGCAGAGCGGCTGGTGACACGAGGACACCTCCAGAGCGCGTCGGAGCATCTGCGGGCTGCTCGGGGCCTGTACCGTCGCTTAGGCGATCGGGATGGCCTCAGCGCGACGCTGCGGTGTGCGGGCGACCTGGCGGTCGCGCTGGGTGAGCTGGTGAGTGCAGAGGCGCTCTATGAGCAGGCGGAGATGACCACAACGACCGACCTAGAGCAGTCGAATCGGGTCGCGGGACTGGTGGGGCTCGCGGTGGCGAGTCGGGCATGGGAGCGCGCACAGGCTCAGATCCGGCGGCTTCGACGCATGAAGATCGATCACCGGGTTCATGACGCCAACGTGCGGCGACGGGAGGCGGACCTGGCGCTCCGCTCGGGAGATTGGGTGAGCGCTGCCCGGCTCGGACAGGAAGCCGCCGGTATCTATGAGCACGCTGGCGAACCTTCGGCAGCGGCGCGCGCCCTGCGCTTGTCGGGCGATGCCGAGGCGCTCCAGGGGCAAGTTCACGCGGCGATGGCGCTCTTCAGGCGGGCGGCAGAAGAGCAGTTCAGGCTGGGGGACTGGTCCTCCCTTCGCGTCACGCTCAGGCATACCTCGGCGCTGTGCTCAGAGGATGCGCGCCAGAAATTGGGTAAGCTCTCTACAGAGCTCACGCTGCTTGGAGGGGCGCTTTGATTGAGGCGGGTGTCTTTGTCCTGTTTACCTATCTGTTCGCTGCAGTGCCGACGGGCCCAATTCTGGCGACGCTCTATGCCGATACTGACATCACGGTCGCGGGCAGCGGCAACACCGGCGCCACCAACGCTCACCGGGTTCTCGGGCCTCGATTTGGCCTGGCGACGCTGGTTGGCGACCTCCTAAAGGGGTGCATTCCCGTCATGATGGCTCCTCTCGTGACGGACTGGAGCGGTTTCCCAAGCCTCGTTGCGCTGACCACGTTTGTTGGCCATTGCTGGCCTGTTTACCTTGAGTTTAAGGGCGGCAAGGGTGTTGCAACGGCCGCCGGAGCGATGGTCGGACTGGCTCCCTTTGTTGCCTTTCTCGCGGCAGGGACGTGGATGCTGGCGTACCTTGTGTCGCGCCGGTCGAGTCTCGGCGCACTCTGTTCGGCTGTTGCGCTGCCGCTCTGCGCGCTCTGGCTACGGCCCGACCTATTGGTCGTGTCGGTGCTGCTCATGTTGGGGCTCTTTCACCGGCACCGGTCGAATATTGCGCGAATTCTCACGGGCTCAGAACCCAAGACCCAGTGACAGCGTCACCTTGCTCGGCGCGCCACGCTCGATTCGAACACGACCCCCTCCTGCACAGTGCAGTCGAACGGATGCAGTCAAGCTCGTGTCAGGACTCTCTGAGAGGACAATGGTGGTGCTCTGCCCGGCCTCAGTCGCACGCACCAGTCGCGCAGCATCCCGTGAGAGGGGAGGGGGATCGAGCAGCAGCACCAGAGAAACAGCGCCACATCCAGCCAACTGAGTGGCGGCCCATCCCGACTGCACGCTTCCGCACCTCACGAGCATGATGTGTTGGAGGTCTACCCCAGGCAGGCCTGGTGGGTAGAGCCACTTCAGAGGGTCGATGATCGCGACAGTTTGGCTGGATTGAGTGTGTGCCTGAAGAGCGGGAAGAACGAGGCCTAGGCGTCCGCTTCCGACACGTCCGTGGATGTTGGCAACCCCAGGTCTAGGCCAGCCACCAATCTGGGCATCCAGTGCGTATATCCCTGAAGGAAGCGGCGGCTCGGGATGCCGCATGGGCGCCACTTGGGCGAGATGGGAGCGCAGCTCCTTGATGATAGCAGCACGAGAATCCATATACTGAATATATGTTCAGTATATGGTTATTGCAAGGGGCTGTGCCTGTTGTTCCTTCGGTCTCCGCCTTCGGTTGCTTGTTGCTGCGTACAAGAGAGCCCTTTCGCGGGGGAGGGATGATTGACGGATGGTCGGTCTTGGTTCATGGTGGGGACTTAAGGAAGCCGCTGTGCCACACATGAACGTTAGAGATCTGGGTCGTCTGCGAGAGATCGCTGGCGTGCTGGTGCGGCATGGCTTCGGGTACTTGATTCAGGGAACGCCTATCGCAGTGGACGGCGAGGTCTCGGCGACTCGCCTCAGTACAGCTGCACGCGTTCGCCAGGTCTTGGTCGAGCTCGGCCCTACCTTTGTGAAGCTCGGCCAGGTCTTGAGCGTGCGTCCGGACATCATCCCGGGTCAGTTCATTAAGGAGTTGGAGACGCTACAGGACCGGGTCGACCCCGTGCCCTTCGCGAAGGTCAGAGAGCACCTCGAGCGAGAGTGGGGTGTCGTCCTTGAGGAGCGCATCCAGTCCATCGACCAAGCCCCGCTGGCCTCTGCATCGATTGCCCAGGTTCACCGAGCGGTCCTCAAGGACGGTCAGACCGTGGCCATCAAGGTTCAGCGTCCAGACATTGAAGCGCGGATTCGCTCCGATCTCCATATCTTGTACACGCTGGCCCATGTCATCAGCGGCCAGCTCGAGCTTCCGGGCTTTTATACCCCAGTCGGAGTGGTCCAAGAGTTTGAGGCTGCGCTCAAGCTCGAGCTCGACTTCCTCCAAGAGGCCCGCGCCATTCAGCGCTTCAACACGCGCTTCAAGGAGCACCCGGACGTCACGGCCCCGGAGGTCTTTGACGAGTTCACCACCGGGCGAGTGCTCGTCCTAGAGCTGCTCAATGGGCGGCCGCTATCGGCGATTGACCCCAACGACGAGGCGGTCGTCGAGCCAATGATGGATAAGCTGATCGACGCCACCTATCTCCAGGTGTTTGAGTACGGCTTCTTTCACGGCGACCCGCACCCTGGGAACCTCATGCTCTTGGAAGACGGTCGGCTCGCCTACCTCGACTTTGGCGTCACAGGGACACTGACCGGCGAAATGCAGGACACGCTGATGAGCTTGTTCATGGCCCTGGTCTACCGAGACGCCGAGAGCGTGGCGATGACGCTCTACAGAGCCGGTGCAACCGACGACCGGGTTGACCTAAAGGGGTTCTCGCGAGAAGTAGAGCGCTTGATCACGAAGTACCATGGGGCGTCGCTTACCGAGTTGACCGATCGCGGGACCCTGATGGACTTTGTCGAAGTCGCATCGAAGTACCGCATCCGCTTAGTCACCGAATTCGCTGTCCTCGCGAGGGCGATGTCCTTGCTGGATGGTGTCGCGAGGAAGTTCATCCCTAATGTGGATGTGGTGGCGAAGGTGACCCCCTACGCGCAGCGCCTGGTCGGCCAACGGCTCGGTCCGGAGCGTCTCGGTCGCGACGCACTACGCCTCATGCAGCAGATGCAGATGGCCGTCCGGGACGTTCCGCTGCAGCTCAACCAGTTGATGATGGATCTCTCCACGGGCAACATCGATGTCGGCGTGGTCGATCGTCAGGCGAGCCAGATGCGCGACGAGGTGAGGTGGGTCGGCATTCGCCTCTCGATGGCGATGATAGCGGGGGCGCTAGGCGTGGGCGGGGCGGTGCTGCTGCAACCGTTCACGGCCACCGCGGTTCAGGGGGTGGCCGTGCTACCGATGACCGGTGTGGCATTCATCGTCGTGTCGATCACGCTCTCCGTCAGCCTGATGATGCACACGCTCTTTGCCGCAAGGATTCACCCTCGCGAGTGGCTCAGGCGCTGGATGGCGGTCATTCGGTTCTTCCTGCCAGGGCGACGGCGGGACTGAGTCGAGGGCCTCTTGTCACTGCCTGTTGTGCACTCCGTACCCTTGTGGTAGTTTTGCGCGTCGATTTTACGTTGCTTTGTGCACGAAGGACCAGGTGAAGACGTGGCCGATGACAGTGGCTTGAAAAGTATGAACCGTGGGGATGTGATCAACGGGCGCTACGAGATTGTTCGGCCGCTCGGGGAAGGCATGTTGGGGTCAACCTATGTGGCCAAACACATCGCCTCCGATAAGCATGTTGCCATCAAGTTTATCCATCCTCGCTTGGTTCGAAACCCCAAGGATCGTGAGCGCCTTGAGGTTGCCTTCAAGGCCGCCAAGGTCGTGAAGCACGAGGGAATCATTCGCTATGGGGAGCTCGGCAACCACGACGATACGGTGTACTTCACGCAGGAGTACTACAAGGCGCAGTCGCTGCGGCAATTGATCGATGAGCAATTGGCGGCAGGCAAGACGTTCACGCTTCAAGAGGCGTGTCAGCTCACGATCAAGATCCTGGAAGCCATTCAGTGCCTCCATGACCAAAAGCTCATTCACCGAAACCTCAAGCCAGAGAATGTTTTGGTCCACAGCAAGCCCGTTGGGCCCTCGGGCCAGGTGGTGCGCTCAGTCAAGATCACGGACATCTGTCTGGCTGATATCGTCAATCCCAGCATCTTCGCAGAGGGCTATATCAGCCGTGAAGAAGCTCGGTACCTCGCGCCCGAGCTGGCCGCCTTCGGTCAAGAGATCTCCTCCGCCTCGGACCTCTACTCGGCGGGCGTCATCATGTACGAGCTGCTGGTGGGCCAGCCCCCTCGCGGAACCTACCTCGCGCCGACCACGCTCCGGGATGACCTGCCCGAGCACGTCGACGACGTCATTGAGGTGGCGATGGCGGCCGATCCCGCGGATCGCTATCCGACGCCTCAAGACATGATCAACGACCTCCAGCGGTCCTTTCAGGGGCTCATTGTCTCGGCTAAGCCACGAACGTCGCTCAAGAACATCATGATCGGCCTCGGCGTGGCGCTGATCGGCGTTGCATTCGCCGGCATGAAGGCCTCCACGATAACGCCAGAAGAGCAGAAAAAGTCAGAGGTGGAGCTGGCCATTGCGGGGGATGACATGGTGCGGGCTCAGGCCTCAGCCAACCATCCAATGCCGTCCGTTGATGAGATGAAGAAGGCGATCGGCAAGCACAAAGACATGCTCTACATCCCCGCCGGGCCCTTTGTGATGGGTCGTCTCGAGCAGGAGCCGATGTCGGCTGCGAGTCCGAAAGAGCCGCTGCGCGAAGTGGTCAAGGTGCCGGCCTTCCTCATCGACCGCTTTGAGCACCCCAATCGGCTCAAGAATGCCGATGGCTCGGGCGTCATGCCCTCGGCAAAGACGACCTGGAGCGAGGCGTCTGAGGCCTGTGCTGCAGTCGGTAAGCGTCTCTGCACGGAGCAAGAGTGGGAAAAGGCATGCAAGGGGCCCGAGAACACGATCTACAGCTACGCGGACGTCTATGACGAGGCGATGTGCGGGAAAGGTGTGAATGAGATTCACCCGCTAGGCGAGCGGGAGGCATGCATCTCTGGCTATGGGCTGGCGGACATGAGCGGTAACCTCCGGGAGTGGACAGCCACCGAACCGAAGCCCGATCGAGCGGTGGTCAAGGGAGGCTGGAGAAACAACAACCAGCGTGGAACTCGCTGTGCATACAGCACCGACGAGGGGAAGACATTCAGCGACTCCACGATGGGCTTCCGCTGTTGCTTGACAGTCGAAGCGCCTGCGCCGCCGGCCGAAGAGGCGGCTGCAGGAGACGCGGCGAAGCCGGCGGCCGAGTAGGCCTTACCGACCCCGCTCATCCCAGATGCGGCTCGCGTCGTCGAGGCGCTCTCGGATGAGTTGATACACCACTTGGTCGCTGGTAAGCGCGGTGTGGCCGATGCCCGTGACTTCATGGTTCGTCAAGCTGGTTTCACCGGGTCTAGGGTTGAGCACCGAGCACCACCAAGGGCACACCACATCGTGGCGTGAGTAGATGCTGGACAAGGGTATGCCGGGAGGAAAGGTATCCTTTCGAAGCATTCGAATCAGCGGAGAGCCCGGCAACATCTGGAGTGGACTGCGCGAGAGCAGGCCTCCGGCCATCAAGCCCACCCCGATAGCGGCAGTAGGCGTGCCATGGTGAGGGCTGCCTAAGGTGATCACGCTCTTCACTCGTCGATCGCCGCCATGGTGCTGTACATAGTGTCGGGCGACGATACCGCCCTTCGAGTGCCCCACGATGTGGAATCGTTCGAGGCCGGTCCGGGCGCAGATGCCCTCGATCTTGTCTGCGATTGATGCCGACAGGTCGGGAATAGAGTGGGTGTTGAAGCGCCAGAGAAGCCCGCCCAAGTCAAAGCTGAACACACCGTAGCCGTGGTCTCGAAGGCGATCTTCCATGACCTCCCATACGTTCCGCGTCTGAAAGAAGCCGTGGAGCAGGAGTACCGTCTCCTTGTGCTGTGCGAAGTCGTCTCTTCGGACGATGCGATTTCCTCTGAGGTAGACCCGTCGCACGCTGCCGAGCTGGTCCCGCAGCAGGGTGAACATCAAGGAGGGCTTGGCCAGTGCATTCTTCACGACAGAGGTGTATCCGGCTAATGGGGTCCGTGATAGGGCAGCGCGAGGAGGTAGTGATGGGTGGCGACGCGTACCGTGATGCAGGCGTTGATATCGAGGCCGGCTATGCCGTTGTCGACGGAATTAAGGGACACGTGCGACGGACCCAGCGGCCCGAGGTGATCGGAGGGCTCGGGGGCTTCGGAGGGCTGTTCGCGCTCGGGTCATCGTATAGAGATCCGGTCCTCGTTAGCGGGACGGACGGCGTTGGGACCAAGCTCTTGCTGGCGCAGATGCTCGGAAATCATCGCTCGATCGGCGTGGACCTCGTGGCCATGTGTGTCAACGACATCGTCACAACGGGCGCAGAACCGCTGTTCTTCTTGGACTACTTCGCGACGGGCAAGCTCAGTCCAGAGGTCACCGTCGAGGTCGTAGCGGGCATTGCAGAAGGCTGTGTTCAGGCGGGGTGTTCCCTGGTCGGCGGAGAGACCGCTGAGATGCCAGGGATGTATGCGCCTGGACATTACGACCTCGCAGGCTTCTGCGTGGGTGTGGTCGAGCGCGACCAAATCATTGACGGCAAGACGGTTCAGGTGGGTGATGCCTTGGTCGGGCTTCCCTCAAGCGGCGTTCATTCCAACGGATACTCGCTGGTTCGAAAGCTCGTGGATGGGCTCGATCTGAAGGAGGCTTACGGGCTGGAACGGCCTCTCGGCGAGTTGTTGCTGCAGCCCACGCGAATTTATGTACCGGAGTGTCGCGCTTTGAATGCGCAATTCGACGTTCGCAGCATGGTTCACATCACCGGCGGCGGCTTCCACGAGAACATTCCGCGCGGCCTGCCGGAAGGTATGGGCGCCCGACTGGACAGGTCCCAGTGGACGCCGCCCTCGGTGTTCGGCTGGCTGCAGACGCGAGGAGGGCTCACGAACGCAGACATGGAGAGTACCTTCAATGGCGGCCTTGGCATGATCGCGGTGGTCCCGTCCGCCGAGGCGGCAGCCGCCGCAGAGGCTGTCGGCGGTGCAGTGGTCGGCGTGGTGACCAACACCCCAGGGGTTGAGGTCCTGTGAGCGGTCGCATCGGTGTCCTCATCTCCGGATCGGGAACCAACCTGCAGTCGCTCATTGATGCGCTAGAGGGCCACCCGATGGGCTCGATAGCTGTTGTCATCTCGAACCGAGCGGACGCCTATGGACTGGAGCGCGCCCGCCGAGCGGGCATTCCGGCGGTGGTCGTGGATCATCGTGCTCGGTCTCGCGAGCAGTTTGACGACGAGTTGGTGTCGATCCTGAGGGCCCATGAGGTCGAGTGGGTTGCCCTGGCTGGATTTATGCGCATCATCACAAAGCGCCTCCTCTCCGCCTTCCCGGGTAGAGTCATCAACATCCACCCGTCGCTACTGCCAGCGTTTCCCGGACTCAATGCTCAACAGCAGGCCTACGATGCCCAAGTTGAGCAGACCGGAGCCACGGTTCACTTTGTGGATGCCGGCATGGATACCGGCCCCATCATTGCGCAGGGTGTGGTGCCGAGACTTGAGGACGACACCGTGGACACGCTCCAGCAGCGCATTCTCAGGATGGAACATCGGCTGTTCCCCTTGGTCGTTCGGCTGGCCGTAGAAGGCCGGCTCAGGCTCGGAGAGCGAGGCGATGTCTTGGTCGAGCTGGAGGCCGGCGAGTCGCTTCGACTAGAGGACTAGTTTCCGGAGGCCTGCATGTGAGAGCGGACGCGCTCGACGGAAATGACGCCACGGATTCGCTCTGTCATCTGCATCAGGTGATCCAGTTCACGCACATCGGTGATGGACACCTCGAGAATAATCTCTGCTTTGTTGTCTTCCATCGGGCCTGCCTCCATGCGCGTGACATTGATTCCGGTGGTCTTGCACACCGCCCCGATGTCGGCGAGCATACCCATCGTGTCGGTGCAGACGATCCGGACTTCGCCCGTGTGGCGACCCCTAGACTCACCGTGCCACTGAACGGGCACCCGACGCTCGGGATCAAGCGCGAGCATCTGGTTGCAGTTTGAAAGGTGAACCGTGATCCCGCGTCCTCGCGTGACAAACCCGATGACGCTCTCGCCCGGTACGGGGCGGCAGCACTGGGCATAGGTCACCATCACATCCTCGACCCCGTTGATGAGTACGGGACTCTCCGTCTTTCGTCGGATCTTCTGGAAGAGTTGGGTGATGGCTCCTGGATCCTCGGTCGCCTTCGTGAAGGCCTCGTCAGGCAGGAGCTTTCTCGCAATCCGGTGTGCCGTGATGCGCCCTTGGGCAATCGCCAAGTAGAGCTCTTCCTCTCGTCGGAAGCCTTGCTCCCGAGCCTCGGCCTTGATGTCGCCTGATTTCACCAGCTTCTTGAGGTTGCCACCAAACTTCTGAAGCTCCGTCTCGAGCATGTTGTGACCGATCTCGCGCCCCATCGTGCGCTCGTCCTCTCGGATCTCTCGTCGTATCTTGGAGAGCGCTCGCCCCGTCTTTGCGATGTCGAGCCAGTCCCGACTGGGGCGCTGGTCTTCGCGGGTCAGGACCTCGACAGTGTCGCCACTCTTGAGCGAGTACTTGAGGGGCACCATTCGCCCGTTCACCTTCACACCGGTGCACCGGTTGCCGACCTCGGTATGAATCGCGTAGGCGAAATCGAGTGCCGTCGCCCCAAGAGGAAAGAACTTCACATCGCCGCGCGGCGTGAAGGCGAAGGCCTCGGCAGCGAACAGGTCGACCTTGACGGTCTCAAGAAACTCCGCCGGATCCTCGACTTCCTGAGCGGCTTCGAACAGCTCCCGAAGTTTGATGATCTTCTGGACGTCATCCCGCGACAGCGCGAGGTGGCCTTCTTTGTAGCGCCAGTGAGCCGCGATGCCGTTCTCCGCGACCTCGTGCATGTGCTGGGTCCGAATCTGAATCTCAATCTGCTTGTTCTTCGGGCCCATCACCACGGTGTGGAGGGACTGGTAGCCGTTGGACTTGGGGTGAGCGATGTAGTCCTTCAGCTTGTCAGGAAAGTGGCGATACTTGGCGTGAATGAGGCCCAATGTGGTGTAGCAGGACCCCAGGTCTTCGACGAAAATTCGAAACGCAAGCAAATCGTGGACCTGCTCAAACTCAAGGTTCTGGGCGAGCATCTTCCGGTACACGCTGAAGAGGTGCTTGGACCGTCCCTTGACCTCGACCTTGACGCCCTTCTCTCGCAGCCCTTCTTGCAGCACGCTGCACGTCCTTGAGATGTAGGCGTCGCGATCATGCGCACCTTCCTTGAGCTTGCGGGTCAGCTCGGCGTAGACATCGTCATGGAGGTACTGAAAGCAGAGGTCTTCGAGCTCCTGCTTGACCTTTGAGAGACCCAGTCGATTGGCGATTGGCGCAAAAATGTCGAGGGTCTCTTGACTGATTGCCTTCTGCCGGTCGGAACGCATGTGCTGCATGGTGCGCATGTTGTGGAGCCGGTCTGCAAGCTTGACCAGGATGACCCGCACATCCTTGGCCATCGCCAGGACCATCTTCCTGAAGTTCTCAGCCTGGGCCTCTTCCTTGGAACGGAACTCCAGCTTGCCGATTTTAGTGACGCCGTCGACCAGCTCAGCGACTTCGGTGCCAAAGAGTTCGTCGAGGTCTTGATGGGTGACCAGGCAGTCCTCCATCGTGTCGTGCAAGAGTCCGGTTGCGATGGTGTCCACGTCCATCTTCCAGCTCGAGAGAATCCCGGCGACTGCGAGAGGGTGGGAGAGGTAGGGTTCCCCGCTCTTTCGTACCTGACCCGCGTGGGCCTTGGCGCTAAAGACGTAGGCCCGCATGATGACGTCAAGGTCAGCGTTCTTGGCATAGCCACCGACGGTGTCGAGAATGTCGTTGAGCCGCATGTGGACTCGGGCCCTCCGAAGCTAACGAAGGGTAGCACTGAATCGTGACTAACGGCACGATTCAGACTGCAATTCTTAGTAGATCTTAGCGACTGAAGTCGGCCACTAGGCCCTTATGCCGGTGTGCACGAGTCAACTCGGCGGCGAGCACGGCCTGAAACTGTTGGTGTGCGCTGGGCAGGTCGTCGTTGATGACGAGATGGTCAAAATGGCCGCACTGCGACAGCTGCAGGTGAGCTTCTTCCATGCGTCGGGTGATCACCGCGTCATCGTCGGTACCGCGAGCCGAGAGGCGAGACCGCAGTGCGGCCAGAGACGGCGGCAGAATAAACACGCTGAGGTGGTCAATGCCGCTCGCTCGCACCTGTTCCGCACCTTGGGTGTCGATGTCGAGGAGGATGCTCTGCCCTGACGCGAGTGCCTGCTCGACGGGTGCCCTCAGGGTGCCGTAGCAATTCCCGTAGACCTCTGCCCATTCCAAGAACTCGCCGGCCTCGACTCGTCGCATGAACGTCTCACGGTCCATGAAGTGGTAATCCACGCCGTCGCGTTCACCATTACGAATTGAGCGGGTCGTTGCACTTACACTGAACGTGAGGCCCGGAATCGCGCTCAAGGCACCCCGCACGAGGGTCGTCTTACCCGTGCCGCTCGCCCCGGTGACCACAAAGAGGGCGCCCACCTCGGGTGCGGTCCATGAAGTGGTGATCAGATTCACGATCGCTCCTATGGAAGAGTTAACCGGTTCCCCCGGCTTTGCAGACCTCTCTCAGGCTGCAGAGACCGCAGACTGCGGGGATGAATCGTGCCTTGCATGCGCCTGAGATGCCAAGATGTGCGAGGGCGAAGTCGTACCGGACGGGGTCGGCGGGGTCGATCTGCCTCAGGTTGCGGGTGATCTCTGCAGCGGTCCGCCAGCTGCTGTCTCTTCGGCGTGTCAGGCCCAGCAGGCGTGCGAGTCGGTGTACATGGGTGTCGAGAGGGATGACCAGCTGCCCGGGCGATACTGGCCAGAGCCCGAGATCGGGGGCGTCCGAACGGGTCATCCACCGCGAGAGCATGCAAAGGCGCTTACAGGCAGACCCACTCTTGGGGTGAGGTAAGAGGTGGCGAAAGCCCCTGGAGAGGCTCGTGTACTGGCGGGCCTCTCCCGCAACAGACAGCTCACGGAGTTCCTCGATCAGTCGTCCCAGGCCAGGTCCGATGTCGGCATCGCGGCGCGAGACGTGCACACCCATGAACGAAGCGAGCGAGCCGTGTTTTTGTCTGAACCGACCAATCGTTCGGATCCATCGCTGAAGATCATCGCCTCGGACCCAGCGATAGAAGACAGGCTTCAAGCCATCGTCATTGGCGCAAACGGCTGAGTCAGCCCATGCTGCGGGTCCTCCCGCTGAATCCGCGAGCTGAAATACTTGCTCGAGTGTCCCCTCGAAGGAAGCGACACGTCCAAAGGCTAAGCTTGAGGCGATGAGGGCCGCGACCTCTTGATCGCCTGGGGCCGTATAGCGATGCACAAAGTCGATGGGGTCCGGACCCGACAGGGGTGATGCTGCGAGAGCATCGAGGTGCGGTCGCAGGCGAGCAGCGCGAGCCTTCGAGAGCCGGGTTGTCGCTGCCATAGGCTACTCGACGTTGGCCGCTTGTTCCCGCATTCGCTCGAGCACGCTCTTCATATCGACGACGCGATTGGCCACCGGTGTATCGGCCGCTTTCGAGCCAATGGTGTTGATCTCGCGGTTGAGCTCTTGGAGCAGGAAGTCCAGCTTCCTGCCGATGGGTTCATTCGTTGCGAGTGCTTCGGCGAACTGAGTGCAGTGGCTCGAGATGCGCGCGAGCTCCTCGGAGACGTCGGCTTTGTCCGCCAGAAGCGCCGCTTCTTGAACCAGTCGGGTGGGGTCGACCCGGTCCTCAAGCACCCGCGTGATTCGCTCTTCGATGCGGGCGTGAAGCCGCTCCACGATGCCTTCGGCGTGAGCCGCCACCTCCGCTCGAAGCTCTTGAACCCTCAGGAGGTGCTCGTCGAGGTCTTGGTGCAGGGCGCGCCCTTCCTTGGCTCGCATCCGCTCAAGCTCATCTGCTGCGAGGACCAGCGCTGTCGATACCAACTCCCACTCAGCGAGAGGGTCGGTCTCTTTCTCTGCAATAACGAGCACGCCCGGCTGCTCCAGTATCCAGCTCGTGGGTATGGTCTCCTCATCGCGAGCGAGGCGCTTGGAGACCTCTTGCGCGGCCAAGAGGTAGTGCTCTGCGAGGAGCGGGTCGGCCCTGACGGTCTGTTCTGTACCGATCACCTCTCGTCGCACGAAAACATCGATTCTCCCGCGAGAGAAGCGGTCCTTGAGCGCCTTGTGAATGCGAGGCTCCACCACACCGTAAATGCGTGGCAGCCGGACCTGCACGTCCCGATAGCGATTGTTAACGCTCTTCATCTCAACGATTACGGTGACGCTCCCGTTGGAAGCCTCGCCTCGTCCAAAGCCGGTCATAGAATTCATAGGACTCCCCTAACCGGTGAAACAAAAACCCTCGACCTAGAACGCGAGGAGACGATTGGCCTGAGCTCGGCTGATGCCCCAGGCAACTTGGAGATCCAGGTCAGGTTCGGTCAACCAGCGCCGCGGGAGCGGAATGCCGCGGACGTCTCTGGGGTAGAGGTCCAAGCGGGGGCCGTGTTCGAGCCGTAGCAGACCGTCGACTAACGGGTCAGTGATGAGTCGATGGATGATCTCCGGACTCACCCTCGGGTCGTCGGGACGGACGATGGTCAAGGTGTGGCCGGCGTAGAGACCGCTGCGGTCGACCCACGCTCGTATGGGCCCTCGTCCACGCAAGCGCTGGACGAGGACCTTCGGCTGGTTGAAGAGCTCCGGTGTCTTTGCTCGGTGCATCTTATCGGGTCGGTAGTCGAGCCAGCGGGTTCGGTTCTCGACCATATCTCGGGCATCGACGTAGGGGACGAGTCCCGATGAAGGGTGCTCGGACAGCAGAGCAGACTTGCCGCCGCCGCTGCTATGTCCCACAACCCCGGTGTCCACGGTCGAGAATTCACCGAGGTCATACGAGGCCGACCGAATTTGGGCCGACAGCTCAGGGTCTCCCGGTCGAAGCATAGGCTGCAGAGGTAACCCCGTCAGCGTCTTGAGGGACTCCGGGGCGAGGCCATGGTCGGGGAGGGGGGCGGGTCCGGCGCCGACTTCCATGGATATACACACCACTTGTACCTGAGCACCGGGAAAAGCGGACTCGGGCGTCAGCGTGTGGATGTGATGGGCCTCGATCCAGCGGGCCCGGAGAGGGCGTGCATAAGGCTGCACCATCATGGCCGCAGGAAGCACGAGCCCGACCCCGCCACCCCTTCGTACTTGTGCAACGGCGATGGCCGAGAAGGGCACGGCGAGATCAAAGCGTCCGCTCAGCCACGGAAGGCGCTGCCTGAGGTGGGTACGGAGGGTCTTGTCTTGGCGCTCAGGAGGAATGAAAGGCGGGTTGCCGACCAAGAGGTCGGTCTCAAGATCGAGATCGAGACCGCTGCCTACCTCGATGCTCGCTCTCGGTGCAGCGATGTTGGCCACGGCGGCGGCGACGGGGTCCAGCTCGATCCCCCTGATGCGTTCAATTCCGCGCTCGGCGAGCGCAACCAGGAAGGCACCCGTCCCGGCTGCAGGGTCGACAGCAGTCAAGACGGGTCGAGCTGCGGCTGAGAGCGCGGAATCGACCACACGACGAGCCATCACTGCTGGCGTGTCGTAGGCGCCACGCCGCTGCCGGCCTGCGCGATCAAAGCGGGGATACAGAGCCCCCGCGGGAACGTTCGCAATCGCCGCAGGGTGCTTGGGCTGGGTCACACGGAGATTCTCGGTGAGGCCGAGATCCTCAGGCGCCTGGATCCATCGTGCTCGCGCGAGGTGCCCGGCTTGTTGCACGACCGCCCATGGGTCATGGGCGACCGCCTTCGCGGCATCGGTGATGATGGCTTCAAGGTCTTTTCCGTGAACGCTCGCGGCCATCGCTGCTCGGAGGGCTTTATTCATACCGAAGCTCACGGAAGAGTCCATCCAGCTCAACAGCCCGCGTCCGCCACGGTCGCGAGAAGGGTGCTCGCGGGAGGGCAGTCCAGGCTTCCGTTACGGCCGTGCAGATGCTCTCGACCTGGTCGGGCTCGAAGAGAAACATGGGGACACCGCTGGCGTGCATGATCTCTTCAGTGGCCGGGGTCCGGGCCGTGACGATCGGGCGAGTGGTCCCGAGGTAGTCCCACAGCTTGAGGGGACTGGTGATGTCCCTTCCGAAATGGTTGTCGCCCAGCGGGGCCAGCAGCACCCGAGCGGAAGCGACCCGGGGGCCGATCTCGGCGTGGGGAACGGCAGGCAGCAGTTGGACGTGGTTCGGTACGGCCTCTCCAGCGTCTGCGCCGACCCATTGGACG
>CAZKOI010000040.1:0-17225 GCA_964554315.1 uncultured Enterobacterales bacterium
CATGCTGAGACGCCGAGGCTTCAAGCAGGTCATTGCGACCGACATCAACCCCAATGCGATTGAGAGTGTCCAGCGGGAGAAGGATCGGCTCAAGATCGAGGATGGACTCCAGCTCAGGCGGGGAGATCTCCTGTGCGGGACGGGTTCAGGTGCTGACCTGATCGTCTTCAACCCACCGTGGACCCAGGGCGACCCGCGCAGCGCGATTGACCGCGCGCTCGTCTATGAGGACGGGCTGTTCAGGCGCTTCTTTGACCAATGTGGGGAGGCGCTGAGCGCCGCGGGTAGGGTCGTGGTGATCTTCTCCAACATCATTCGGCTGGTGCAGCCAGGGGTTGAACATCCCATCGAGGCTGAACTTGCCCGTGGTCGATTTCTGCTCGACCAACGGCTTCACCGCAGGGTGAGGGCGGAGGAGGGTCGGCGGACGCAAGAGCGAGTCGAGGTCTGGGTCCTGCGTCGACTATGACGTCCTTGTCGCAGCACGCGCCGAGAGAGTGCGCTCGTTCATCCATCGCACCCAGCTGGTCATCACCGCACCCACCCGAGCATTGTTCTTGTGAACCGACTGAGCAAAGGTCGCGTCCAAGAGGTCCTCGTCCGTGGGTCGCGTCAGGCGGTAGTGAAGCCAGTTCTTGGCATCGTCGACGTGTCCAAGTCGAAGCTTGTCGGCGGACTGTGGTCGGTAGAGTACGCCGTTGTTGGCGTAGATGGCACCGTCCCAATCGACGGTAACCTCTTGGTTGTTACGGACACGCTGGAGCGTCTCGCCGAGGTTCATGAGCCTGACAGGATCGCCGCGACCCCAGCGGTCATCCAGCTCCTTGCTGAGCGCGTGAAGCCCTTGGACGAAGGCGGTGATGTCCTGCTCACGCCACATCACGTTGTGGGCCCAGTTCAGCTGAATCTTCCTGAAGCCACGATCCGCGATGTGGCAAAAGTCGTCCACGAAGTGCTCCACCCGAGCCGGATGAACCACCTGAATCACATCGTAGGGGATACCCAGCTCATGAAAGAGGTTGGCCTTGTCGATGGCCGAGTGATCGTAGGAATCCTCCCCCTCGAGAACGGAGCGGCGGAATCGATTGTGGGCCTCGGGCAGACCATCGAGTGCGACCTGAACATGGACGGGGTGCTGGCTGAGCCACCGCAAGCGCTCGGGGGTCAACGCGTAGCCATTGGTGGTGATCATGAAGCGGATGTCCCGGTCAGCGCACAGCCGCTGTGCCGTCTCGATACCCGCCTGTATCGAGGCCCACTCCATCATTGGCTCGCCGCCGAAGAATCGAAGCTCTAGGGCGGGCTTGTCGGTGCTCGAGAGGAGCTCAATGGCGGAGTTGAGGACGTCCATCGGCATCTCTCGGCCCGACTGCTTGGGGATTGCGCAGTAGGTACATCGTGTCTCGCACTGCCAAGTAAGGATGACCACCAAGCGCGCTCGATCCGAGGAGGAGGCGTCCCTGAAGTCGGGCACCCAGTCGCCGTCTTCCCCCAGAATTTCTCGGCACCGAGCGATCAGCGTGTGGTCGTCAAGAGGCACGTCTGAGCCGCCTCGCTGGTGCTCTTGCATCCACTGAAAGAGCATCCGCTGAGGAAGGCGATCAATCTCGCGCCGGGCTCGTCGTGTTGAGGGAAGGTCATCAATGGCGCTGAGGACTTCCTCCTCCAGCTCGGCTAGGCGCTGGGTCCTTCCTTCCACCAGCGCTGAGGTGACGCTCTCTCGGTAGTGCTTCAAGGTGTCCATGATTCGCTGAGACATGGTCCCTCACCTCTGCTTCAGACCGAAGCCTATCGCAGTCTCGAGACCGGAGTGTAGACTGAGACTGTAAATGAGAGCGACCTTGCCATTTCTATTGCTCTGCTCGCTGGGCTGTGCAGCGGACGGGGACGAGCCGAAGGTGCGGCACGCGGGACGAGACGACTCCGGTCGACCCCTGTCGCCCGACGGTGAACCCCGTTCAGATACAGGTGCGCCGGTCGACGGGGACTCGGGTGGCCTAAGCACGGACTCCGGTCGTGAGGCCGATAGGTGGCGCAGCGTACTCTACCCGGAGGACTGGGCGCCCGGGTTTGGCGTGGACTTCGAAGGACATTGGGCCCATCTCCAGGACTATTCCTACGCGGGCTACAGAGCGGGAGAGGCGGATCTCCCCGCTCGCGCGCTTGATTCCGCCCACAGCGTTGCTGACTATGGCGCGGATCCCGCCGGTGTTGAGGACAGTACCGCCGCTATTCAGGCTGCCATTGACGCGGCATCCCTCGAGGCCTCTGGGACCGTCCACCTCCCGGCCGGCACCTATCGAGTGGACGGGCTGCTCACGGTGCGCCACTCCGGTGTGGTCCTCGCGGGCGACGGCTCGGATTTGACAAGGGTGTACTTCACGGCTGGCTCGGGGATGACCGACATCAACCACCTTCAGTTCAGCGGAGGAATGGAGCCCGGTCCGGGACTCGCGCTGGTGACGGACATCGCAGCCGGGGACACGCGCTTACCTCTCGAGCGTGTCGAGGACCTCCGTGTCGGCGATGAGGTGGGCGTCGGTATGGTCATCACCGACGACTTTCGAGAGGAGCACGAGATGGCGGAAGACGACCGCTGGGGCTTTGCGCTAGGACAGCGACGAACCCTCTTCAAGCGCACCGTTGTGGATATCGATGACACGGTGGTCCCCCCGGTGGTGACCATCGACGTGCCGGTTCGCTATCCGATGAAGGTCCGAGACGGCGCGGATCTTCGACGAGAGGAGGGTGCGATTACGGAGTGTGGGGTCATGGGCCTCTCGGTCTCGACGGCCGTCGACTGGGCGGCAGCATGGTCGAATGATCGAAGCCATGCCATCGGGTTTAAGGATGTTCGCGACTGCTGGGTTCGAGACGTGGCCTCTTGGGCTGGACCGGCTGGAGACGGCGTGCATCACCTCCAGTCAGGCGGCATTTTGGTCGCTCGGTCCCGGCGCGTAACCATCGCGGATTCAAGCCTCGCCCAGGCTCAGAATCGCGGCGGCGGTGGAAACGGGTACCTCTTCGAGATCATGCAGTCGGATGAGATCTTGGTCCGCGACAGCGTGGGGCGAGCGGGACGCCACAACTTCATTCAGAACTGGGACTTCGGCACGACGGGCTGCGTGTTTTTGCGCACGCTCTCAGCAGACGGCGAGGCCTGGGGCGACGAAGGAGGACTCTGGCGACCCATGGGCTCCAGCGAGTACCACCACGCGCTGGCTATGGCCAATCTTGTTGACTCCAGCGAAGCCCACGATGGCTGGGCTGCGAAGAACCGAATGCACTGGTCATCGGGCGCGGGTCACAGCGCCACTCAGTCGGTGTTTTGGAACACGCGAGGAACAGGGCTCCTCGAGAGCCTCCAGTATGGTCTGGGCTATGTCATCGGCACGACGGATCTCCGCGTACGAACGGAGGTGCTCGATGTCTTCGACTCCAAGGGCACCTCACCGGAGGACTGGGTCGAAGGTCTGGATGAAGCTGAAACACTCTGGCCCCCGTCTCTCTACGAAGATCAGCTGTTGAGGCGAATCGGAGGTTAAGCTCGGAGGTGAGGAGGCTGCTGTGTGGGTGCTGATGGGTGTGGTTTTGGCTTGTGCAGGCGGTGAGCCGCTGCCGGGCAAGATTGTCTGTGGTGAGGGAACGGAGCCCTACGGTGAAGGCTGCGTCCCCTCAAGCCCAGAGGACTCAGGCGAGTCCGACGACACCTGAGGGGTGGGAGCTCGCCGCAAACCGCGCTATGCGGCAGACCATGAGACCTCTCCTCCTTTCGGCGACTCTTGCGTGTGGCCTGATGCGGGACGCGGCCGCCGCGAGCGACGCCGCGAGGTTCCGTGCCTTCGAAGACCAGTTCTTCTATCTGTACAGCCAGACCAACATGTCGGGCTTCACATGTCAGATGTCGCTGAACACCATCAACGAGCTGGTGGTTGGCCTGCAGGCGAAGATCGATGCAGGGGAGCTTCCGATGGATATGAAAGACTCGCTGCCGTCTTTCGCGGTGACCTACACCCGCCTCGGCGACCGCCTCGAGTTCAAGCGACCCTCGCTCAGCCTTGCCATCCGGGATGGTGCCGAGATTGCCAGCAAGGAGCGGCTCAGGCAGGGCATGGACCTCATCTTCTCGGGCTTCAACGCGCAGGTCGACATGGCGATTGGGCTGTCTCAGGGATTGCTCCATGAATTCCTCATCAGCCGTCACGATGTGATCTCAGATGTGTCATTTGAGGCGACGGAAGGGGGCTATTCGGTTCAGTTTTCCACCGATGGTGGCGCCACTCAAACCCGTTTTGACGGGACCACCAAGCACAGTGTGATTCAGCTGCCCAGCGGCCAAATGCTCGCCGCAGCGCACTTCGCGCCCGGGCTTGGTGGGCGGCTGATCCTCCAAGGGGCTCAGGTTCAGCAGCCCGATGGGTCCGCGCTCAAGATGGCATTCATCGGGCAGGATGTGAGCGGTTATCTTCTCCCCGCAGCGATCCATGTCAAGGCCGCTGCACAAGACGAGTCAGGGGGGTTCACGGTGACGTTCTCGGGCTGCGAGGTAAAATAAGATGCTGCCAGATGCACTGGGTCGGGTTCGTATACGGGCCAACATCGCGGGGGAGGTTGAAGTCAGGGCTGAGTGCGACCAGCTCGTGTACTCGGGCCAAATCCTCGCCGTTGTCGAAGGCGAGCGTGAGATCGAGTCTCTCTCCGTTAGGCGTCCGAGCCGAGTGGAGTCCATTGCCGTCCAAACGGGAGATGAGGTGGATGCGGGAGCGCTGTTGATGATTGTCCAGGAGATCGATGAGGGGCCTTGACGTTTCTTTTGCGCGGCATTCTCATCTGGGATAGCTGTCGGCGTTCCCTCGCCATCTCCACGGCCTATGTCACCGAGATGGTTGGGAGTTTTGCTTGAGCAGTCGCACGATCGGCTGGTAATCTGTCAGTCCTGTGCGCTGTGGTTTGCAGCCGTCATGGAGCAAAAGTGGTGTCGTTTCGGGCCTTCTACATTGCGTTGTTGATCATGAGTACCGGCTGTGCGGCCAAGTCCGCTATGCGGGGAATGGGCGCGCAGCTGGATGTGCCCACCATGGGCGTCGACGAGTTTGAGGAGCTGGGGCGGGTCGAGTTCTCAAGCCCAATTCCGGTGTACTCGGTGTGTCCGACGGGGTTTGAGCGTGTGGATGTTCACCAGAGCTTTTTTGTTGACTTCGCTCGCACGCTATCGTTCGGTCTGTACCGGCCAGCCAAGACGATGGTGACCTGCCGCGGCGGCGCACGGTACATGATCGGAATCAACCACCAAGGCTTGGTTGAGGTCCTGAAGAAGGTGAAGCGGTCGGCAGAAGAGGGCATAGCCGCGCTACCCGGGGCGCCGGCGTCCAAGTAGGGCTCACCAGTCGGTCGTCCGATAGTCCTTCAAGAAGCGACCCCAGACATGCTCGCCGGTCGCGATGCCGGTAAAGATGGGGTCGACGATTCGGGCGGCGCCGTCGACGACATCGAGAGGCGGGTGAAAGTGGTGCATGGCGACCTTCTCTGCTGCGTGGTGCGCGGGGTCCTCGTCGGTGATCCAGCCGGTGTCGACGCTGTTCATGTGAATGCCGTCTCGAACAAAATCGGCCGCCGAGGTTCGCGTGAGCATGTTGAGAGATGCCTTGGCCATGTTGGTGTGAGGGTGCCGGTCGCTCTTATAGGTTCGGTAGAACTGCCCCTCGACGGCACTCACGTTGACGATGTGCTTGTCTCTCCCTGGATTCTTGAGCATCAGTGCCTTGAGACGGGCGTTGATGATGAAGGGCGCGACCGCATTGACGAGGTGGACCTCGAGGAGCTCGATCGTCGAGACCTCGTGGGCCTGCAGGCGCCAGCTGTTCACTCGCCTCAGGTCGACCTGCTGAAGGTCGGGGTCTAGGCTTCCTTCAGGAAAGAGGCTGGCCTCGCTGAGGTGGTCCTCCGCCAGTAGCTTCAGCTGGGTAAGCTCCGCCGAGGTTTGGGCGTCACCGTGTGTCTGTGAGCACACGAGCGCGCGCGTCTCCGAATCTTTCAGACCCTCGCGCTCGGCCTCGATCATGTGAGCGTAGAAGGCCGGGGGTCGCCTCACGGTTTGGCAGGCATTGTTGATGATGAAGTCGAGCCTGTCGAGGCTGTTCCTCAGCTGGTGACACAGCGACTCGACGCTCGGTATGTGCCGGAGGTCGATGCCGTGAATCTGGAGCCGTGCTCCCCACTCACTGAAGTCGGGCTCGGCTGCGAATCGCTTGGCGGCATCGACCGGAAATCGCGTGGTTACCACCACCTTGCAGCCCGCCCGAAGCATGAGAATCGCAGCGTGGTAGCCGATCTTCACCCGGCCGCCCGTCACGAGGGCGGTTCGGCCCCTCAGGTCAGCCGAAGGCGACCGCTTGGCGAAGTTAAAGTCTCCGCAGGTCCTGCACAGCTGGTCGTAGAAGAAGTGAACCTCGCGAAATCGGGCTCGGCAGGTGTAGCAAACTTGGTCCTCGCTCAGTGTTCCGGGTGACTCTGCGGCCTCGGTTGAGATACCGCGGCGGCGAGGGGTCTCGAAGATCGGGTTCTCTCGAAGTCGTCGGATACCGGTTGAGGCCAGCAGACTCTGGTCTGTCTCTCTCTGCTCAACCTTCTGCAGATGCTGGTTGCGTCGTGCCAGGCGACGCTTGGCGGCCTTGTCGGGATGACTCACTCGCCCAGCGGCGGTGAGCAAGCGCGTTCGCAGGCCATGATCGACACCGGCCAGAATACCCCGGTCCTCGACAATGGCCTCCAGCAAGGCCGTTGCGGCGCGGATGTCGTCATGAGTCGTCACCGATGCAGCCTAATGCCATCGAGCGCCAGATGAGTAGAGAGGATACTCGCAGCCATGGCCTGGAGTCCGAAGAAGCCCGTACCGCCGCCTCGCGACCACACCGGAGTGGTGGCGACCCCTCGTGCTGTGGAGATGGTGCCCATTGGTTTGATCCGCTCTCCGTACAAGGAGCGGCACGGCACCCCACGACAGGCGGTGCTTCCGGCGGATGTTGAGGGGGAGGTGCGTGAGGGCTGTGTCATTCTCGACACGTCGATTGTTCCTGAGACGGCCCTCCGGGACATCGAGGGCTTCTCGCGCATCTGGCTGATCACCCATCTCCACTTGAACCCTCGGTGGGGACCCCTCGTCAAGACGCCTCGCGGAGGGGCGAGGAAGGGTGTCCTGGCGACGCGTTCGCCCCACCACCCCAACCCGATTGGTCTCTCTGCGGTGGAGCTGGTCAGCGTCGATGGGCCGGTACTGCATGTGCGAGGGCTCGACCTCATCGATGGCACACCGGTCCTCGATATCAAGCCCTACGTACCCTTCTGTGATGCCTTCCCGGCGAGCGCCTCGGGGTGGATTATCGATTGAGTGAGGGGTTTGTCGCGTGGCGGCCCTGTGCTGCTGGGCTAACGTGAGGGACATGCAATCACTCATTCCTCACGCTCTCGTGCTTGCCCTCGTCGGTTGTGCTGACGACGACAAGCTGGCGCCGCCGCCGCCGCTCTCTCTCGATGTCGATTCCGGTGGTCCCGAGGTCCAAGACACCGGAGCGGAACCCTGCATTGAGACGGCAGATGGCACGATCCCAGAGGAGGCGGAGTGGATGAGCTTCGATCGGGCCGGATCCGCGCTCTACTCGACCGCCGATGGTGTGCTGGATGAGGCGTGGGTGGGCAGCGAGGGAACCTATGACCTCAACACTGTGGCCAAGCAGGGAGCCAATGGCTTTAAGCTCGATCGGCCGGGGCAGGTGGTTGGCGTCGCCGTGCGTTGGGACAATCTCCCGGAGTCTCCTGAGCCTATCCCGGTCCATCTCTGGCCTGACTTTGGCTCAGATGGCTACATGTGGGATGTCGAGAACCCTCTCCAGGTGCCGACCCGATGTCTGTCGTCTGAGGATGAAGGGGAGTGGGTCCAGTACCTTCTGCCAGAGCCGATCTCGGTCCCCGATATGTTGCACGTCTTTGCGGGGTACTCGGCTGAGGAAGGGGGCGCGGGTCCACAGCTGATGTTTGAGTCATACCGATATGACGGTGATCCTCCGTTTGCGGGCATTCGGTTCCTGGGCGTTGAGGACGGCACCTACTACCTGGGCATGGCACAGCCCTGGTACACCTGGCAGGTACGGCTCGCCGTCGTATACGACGCGCCGCTGGCCGAGGACGCCAAGCCGTTCCAGGCGGATGACGAGCTCCCAGGAGCCGGACGAATGGCCTGGGGTGACTACGACAATGACGGCGATGATGACGTCATGGTTGGGGGGCCCACGCTGTACCGCAACAACGGAGACGGAACGTTCACTGACGTCAGCTCCGAGGTCATCGAGACGACCGGGTCGAGCGGCGGTGGCGTCTGGGGCGACTACGACAACGATGGCTGCCTCGACTATTTCGGGCAGAACGGAGGCTACGCTTCGGGGGATGTCTTGCTCCACAACGACTGCGAGGGCCGTCTGGTCGACGTCACGTCCGAGGCGGGCATCGACGACACCCAAGACACCCGTGACTGCGACGGCGATGATGGGCCGGAGCACTCGCCCACGGAGGGCGTTGCATGGGCCGACATCGACGGTGATGGGCTCCTCGATCTCTACATGGCCAACTATGAGTGCAGCTCAGAGTTTGATTTCTTTAAGAACTACGACGACTTTCTCTGGCGGAACAACGGCGATGGGACCTTCTCCGACTGGACAGAGATGGCTGGACTCGATCAGACCAACCAGGCCGGCCGAGGCGTCACCACGGGTGACCCCGATCTCGACGGCGACACCGACCTCTTCGTCAGCAACTATCGGCTCGACAGAAACTTCTTCTACGAGAACGACGGGGCGGGCGGCCTCGATGACATCTCGTCCTCGAATGGGACGCGCGGTGTGCAGGTGTCGGGCGCGTATGGACACACCATCGGCGCTCAGTTCGGGGATGTCGACAACGACGGCGACCTAGACATGGTGCACGCGAACCTGGCCCACCCCTTCTACTACCACTTCTCCGACCTCTCGATGGTGCTCATCAATGATGGCTCAGGGACCTTTACCAACGAGGCGGAAGCGAGAGGCCTCGTATACCGGGAGACCCACTCCAACCCGACACTCTTCGATGCGGACAATGACGGCGACCTGGATCTCTTCATCACCGCCATCTACGGAGGGCGAGACTCGGACTTCTATCGAAACGACGGCCTCGGCCACTTCGTCCTCGAGAACTATGCCTCTGGTCTTGTGGTGCAGAATGGTTGGGGGTCAGCCGTTTCGGACTACGACCATGACGGCGATCTGGACATGCTCTCTCGCACGCTGCACCGAAATGAGCATGACAACGACAACCACTGGCTTCAGGTCCGACTGGTGGGGGGCGCTGGCGCGGGGGGCTTAGCGAACCGAAGTGCCATCGGGGCAACGATCGAATTGACCGCGGCCAGCACCGACCAGCTTCGACAAATCAGCGGAGGCTCCGGTACCTCCGTGCAAGACAGCCTCGTCGCACACTTTGGCCTTGGGCTGGACGATGAGGCCGACCTCCACGTGCTCTTTCCCGGCGGCGCAACCGTCGATGTGGACGGTGTGGCGGCCGATCAGCGCATCTGGATCCATGAGGATGGGCGCACCCATACGGGCTTTACTCCGCCTGCTTGGTAGCCGCTCTCGAGATCCAGCGATCGATGGCCGCAGCAAAGCGCGCCTTGTCCTTTGCTCCGTACGGAGGCGGGCCTCCCGTGCTCACGCCGGCGCCACGAAGGTCGTCCATGAAGTCACGCACCTGCAGGCGCTGCGCCACATTGCTTGCATCGAGCTCCTCGCCACGGAATCGAACCACTGTCGCGCCGCGCTCGACCACGCGAGCGGCGAGAGGAATGTCTGAAGTCACCACGAGGTCTCCGGACTGGCAGTGGTCGGCGATGTGGTCGTCGGCGACGTCGAGGCCGCCCTCGACCAACTCGAAGACGATCCAGCGAAATCGCGGCGTCTGCTGATATCGGTTGGCGACCACTCGAACGGGAGTCTTGTGACGATGGCTGGCCTTGAACACGAGTTCCTTGCACGCTCCGGGAGCGCCGTCGGCATCAATCCAAATGGTGGGCGTGCTCACTCGCTGAGCTCTGCCGTCGCGCGGGAGATGATGTGGTCTCTCGCCTCCCATGCGCGCTCGACCGACAGGCTCAGCGGATGGGGTCGGTACACCACGGTGGCCTGTACTGCAGGATCATCGCATCCCTCCGGAAGGTGGAATGCGTGCGAGCTCAGGGCCGCCACGCCGGGGCCAATGCGGTTGTCGCTCACCATATCGATCGCTCGGTAGTGGGGCACCTGCCGGGTGCCCGCAGAGTCGACGAGCACGCGAGCGAAGGTGTTCCCCGAGAGGCCCGCGAGGTGACGGGAGGCCATCCCGTCGGACCAGCCGTCCACAGGTCGGTCGTCGCCGAGGTAGAGCTGGTCACCGGGCTCGAGAGGAAGAGCGGCGTCGAGCGCCAGTCCATCGTCGGTGACCTCCACGACCCGGGCTGAGCCCACCGGAGTCATGATCTCCATGCCTTTGTCCTCTGCAGACAGGCCCGGGTCGGCGAAGGCGCCGACACCCTCGTAGTCATCGAAGAGGCCAGACGGACGGACCGCCCGCACGACATGGCCCGGGAGTGCTCGACCGACGCTCTCCGGCCAGCTCAAGACCTCGCCATCGACCGCGACCTCGGTGTCGACGGTGCCCTGCAGGATCGCGCCGCCGATGTCGTTGATCGTCATGCCCCCGACGGGGCTGAGCGGGCCACAGCTGGCATCGGCCTCGACGACCAGGATCACCGATCGCATCGGCTCGCCTGTTGGGACCGCATGTCCGCAGCCGATGTTGTTGATGCTGACCGATGCCTCGAGGACGTCGTCCACTCTGTCCAGCATCACGCTGGTGTAGAGCGCGGTATCGATCAGACGCTCCTCACCGGTGAGCGGCCCCCGGAAGATGTGCTGGCGAATGTTCTCCGGCTCTCGAGGCCACCCAAAGAGAATGCCGGCCTCGCCCGGTCTAGAGAGGTGGACGGAGTTGATGGCCTCGACATCACCGGGCATGTGGCAGTGCTGGCACGGGGTCGCCTCGGAGTTGTAGGGGCCGTCTCGCCACTCGGAGTAGGTGCTGTGCGTGGGGAGGCCGTCGGGCCAGAGCTCAGGGTCGAGCGCCTCGCCCGGAAGGAGCGCTTCTTGCTTTTGCTCGTGGCACCCCGCACAGAATTCGGCCGAGTCAAATTTGGGCTGGATGCTGCCCCCCATGATGGGGCTTGGTACATCGAGGAGGGGTCCGAAGTAGACGGGGTCCCACTCAAAGATGTCTCGCCCGGGCTCAGACGGGCGAGCCAGGATCAGGCGCTGACCCACCCCGGGAGGCTTAGACAGGTCGACGTCCGCCACCTTATGGCAGGTGTCACAGTGCACGCCGATGGAGTAAGCAAGGCCATGGGCGTCATGGAGGTCTCGTCCCCCAGCGATGCCGTTGATGCCGGGAGCGTGGCAGTCAGCACACGCGCCAAAGGCGCGGGGTCGGAGATCCTCGGCCAGATCAGGCTGGTCGCACGCGGGCTGTCCCACGCCGCCGCAGCCCTCGTTGAGGTCAGGAAGCACGCCCTCGCCCAGGTAGCACTTCTCGGTGAAGCCACCCTCCGTGCCCGGCGCGACGCCCGTGCCCCAAACGCCGCCGGCGTCGCTGCACTCGGCCTCCGTCGCATGAGCACTGACTCCAGCGTAGAGGTCTTGAAGCAGGGGGTTCTTGGTCGCGCGTGCGTGCCCCGAGGTGAGGAAGTCCGCAACAAAGTCCTTGTGGCAGTGGGTGCAGTCCTCGTTCATGACGTTCTCGCCGTCACCCGGATCCTGGAAGATGTAGTCGACGTTGTCGGGCGGGTGGACCTTGCGGATGACGATGGTCTCGGATTCATCCGGCTTGAGGAAGTTTGCTCCCACAGACCGGTAGCCGAGCTTTCCGGCGACGAGGGCGCCGCGCTCACCGGTGCGCTCTTCGTACCAAATGGAGAACGTACCATCGGCCGCGGTTGCGACCATCGTGTCATCACGACCCCCCACCATGACAATGGCATCGGCCACGGGCGTTCCCTCAAGATCGACCACGGTGCCGGTGACCTCGAAGCTCGCTAGCTCGTCGGCTGTGCCGGTGTCGATGATGGGAGGCGGTGCGGTGTCCTGGACGACCAGGGGGCCGGTACTCGCACTTTCCTTACCGCCGCAAGCAAGCATCAGGGTGGTGAGGAACAGACGCATCATTCCAGTCCCTCGATCCATTCGGTGATGATGGCGATGCCCTCGACATCGGGGACCTCACTGGCGGTGGGCGGCATCTGGGCGATGTTTCCACGCTGGCGCATCCGGTAGAGGAGCGCGCTCTCCTCGGGGTTTCCAGCAACGACCCGACCCAGCACGTGCTGATCATTGAAGAACTGGGTCGGCTGGTCGACGGCTGTCTGCCAGGCGCCGGTCTCCTCGACGGTGGCATGCGAGACGTCCAGCCAGAGGTTGAGGTTCACCTGCGGGATTCGGTCCCGAGAGTCGTTGTGGCAGTTTCCACAGTTCGCGTGGAGGTACCCGAGTGCAGCGCGCTCGTCGGGAGTCCCTGGAATCGTCGGCAGTCCGTCGGGCGCATGGGACAGCACGTCGGCGTCGGCGAGCTCAAAGAGATCGAGCCCGCTGTCGGCGTGGGCCAGCTGAATGGCAGAGAAGCCGAGGCCTCTCGATGGCCGCCCTCCTCCCAGTGCGTACGTGCCGTGGCACTGAAAGCAGGCCTGCTTGGTGGGGACGTCATGGGTCGTTCCGAGCGCATTTACGAGGCCCTCGGGTCCCAGGCGGGTGGCCTCCGTCTCCGACTCGTTCCAGAGGTAGCTCGCGTAAGCGAAGTCGCGCGGGCCGGTCCCGATCCGCGAGATGATTCGCGTCTCCACGCGCCGTCCGTCCACCGCGAACTCCTTAAAGAAGCGCGTGCCGACGGGTACCGACCAGTTGTTCATGTCGGATGTGTCCACGGGGCTACACTCCGGGACGTAGACCCATCGCTGCTTATCGGCCCCGTCCGACCACAGCTGAAACTCTGGCGTGTAGGCCCGCACCGACGGGTGAACAGACTTGGACATGATGTTGCTGTAGAGCGGCGTCTCGGAGAGCTTCTCGGGAAGGGCATCCTCCATGAAGACGCGCTCCACCATCATGGACTCGGTCACCTCCATGACCGGCAGTAGGTCGGGGGGGAACGTGTCGGTGCACTCGTCGTCGTTGACACGCTCGGCTGAGGTCTGGGCGTGCGATGATGCGGTCGCGTGCGTTTCGTCTTGACCGCAGCCAGCGGCGACAAGGAGGCACAAAATATGGCCTCGTTGCCGCGCACGCTGACGAGGTATCCGCACTCAGATTCCGGCGTGCTCTCGAATGGCGTCGAAGGCGGAGTCGATGGTGCCATGACCCGCCCAGCAGCCCAGGATCGTCATGTCGGGTCCGAGCGCACATACCTCGGGGTGGCTGTAGCCGGTCATCGGTGTGGCTCCGACGAGGATGCCCTCTCCGTCCGCGAACACCGGAAAGTCGGGGTCGCCGATGTAGTCGGCGTAGTCCGCACAGTCCTCACCCGTAGCGGCGCTACCGGTAAAGCCCGCGTACAGCGCGAACATGAAGCTGAACTCCAGCGAGGTGTCGGCCCTGAACTCGTCTTGCTTGGCTTGGAAGGCGACCGCCTCCGCAGTGCAGCCCGCTCAACCGGCCGTGGTCAGATACATGATGTGGTAAGCGCCGGCGAAGTCGTAGATGTTGACGGTATCGCCACACTGGTCGACCAGCGCGACATTCTCGATGACATCGCCGGTTCCCGAGCCCGTCGCTTGGATCGTGCCCGGGTCGTTCCGGCCCCAGCCGCAAGCGTAGCAGGTCTCAGAGGCGTCCAGCGGGCTGGTCCCGCAGTCCACCTCTTGGAGGTCGGTGAGGCCGTCGCCATCGGAGTCCGGGTTCGTGGGGTCGAGTCCGAGTCCCTGCTCCTCGCACTCGTCCAGCCCGTCTTGGTCGAGGTCGGAGGTCGAGTCGCAGGTCACTGGCGCATCGCCGGCGGACCCGTCCTTATCGCTGCCTGCGCAACCCAATGCGAGGAGCAAAATCGATGAAGAAAACCCAGTACGTGTCACACGAGCCTCCGCAAGTGATGTGCGAAGGGTAACCCAGGACGGGGCGACCTGCTTGGACACTGTCGAATCGTGGCTCTTGCTCGCCGAAGGCACAGGCGGTTGGTTAGACTATGGCCATGGCAACAGTCTCATTCGACGACACCGAGGTCGCCTTCGCGGGCAAGGATGACGCCGAGCTTGCCAAGTCGGCATGGCTCTTCCGCATCATGTCGAACAGCACCATCGTCGACATTGGGTCCCACATTACCCAGCTCGCGCTTCAGATTGGTCTTCCTGTCGACACCATCCTCAAGAGCACCATCTTTGAGCACTTCTGCGGTGGCGAGAGCCTAGAAGAGACGGCGGCGATGGTCTCGGCATTGTCGTCTCATCAGGTGAGCACCATCCTCGACTACGGCGTGGAGGCGAAGGAGACCCAGGACGAGTTTGATGCCAACCTCGGCGAGCAGCTCCGCTGCATCGAGTTCGCCGATGCCCAGGCTGCGGTGCCGTATGTGAGCTGCAAGATCACGGGCTATGCGCCCTTCGCGCTCCTCGAGAGGCTCAACGCGGGCCAGACGCTCACCGATGAGGACCAACTCGCCCATTCCCGAATGATGGAGCGGCTAACCTTGATCTGTGCCGCGGCCGCGCGGCGGGATGTCGCGGTCTACATGGATGCTGAGGAGAGCTGGATTCAGGACGCCATCGACACGGTGGTCGAAGACCTCATGGCGCGCTTCAACCGGGCAAAGCCGAGTGTGTTCAACACGGTTCAGCTGTATCGCCACGACAGGCTGGCCTACCTCAAGGCCTCCCATCGTCGCGCGGTGGCCGGCGGCTACCTCCTCGGCGTCAAGCTGGTTCGGGGGGCGTACATGGAGAAGGAGCGTGCGCGAGCACAGAGCCGAGGCCTGCCGTCTCCCATTCACGAGAGCAAGGCCGCGGTGGATGCCGACTTCGACGCCGGCATTGCCTACTGCCTCCAGAACATCGACCAGATCGCGTTCTGTGCCGCGACGCACAACGAGGAGAGCTGCCAGCGGCTGGTCGAGGCGGCGAGCTCTGCGTGCATTAGCCTCAGCCACCCTCACATTCACTTTGCCCAGCTCTTCGGCATGAGCGATCACATCACGTTCAACCTGGCGCAGGCGGGATGCAACGCCTCAAAGTACGTCCCCTATGGGCCGGTGAGGGACGTGGTTCCTTATCTGATTCGCCGGGCTCAAGAGAACCGCTCTGTCTCGGGGCAGGTCGGTCGGGAGCTTCGGCTCATCCTCGCAGAGATCGAGCGCAGGAAGGGCTTACCTTGAGCGGTCTTGGGCGCTGGGTGTTGGTCATGGGGCTCACCGCGGGCTGCATAGAGACGGCGTGTGATCGCAAGTGTGAGGACTTGTATGATGACTGCGTCGACGAGGGGCAGGCCGAGGGCAGTTGCGAGCAGCAGCGCCGGCGCTGTCTCGAGACCTGCGAGGGCGAAGAGGCGGACCGAGAAGACCGCTGAGCTCAGTCAGCGCAGGGAATTCTCCAGATCGGCGGACGACTGCCCTCGCCGACGTGCCAGATGACGTTGCTGATCGCGTCGTAGGCGATCGCCTCTCCCTGCAGCTCGACGCCGGTCTGAACCTGTGTATGAGGTGCGTCGGCAGCGCCATCCATTCCCTCGGCGCCGAGCTCGAGCTCGAAGCTGTAGAGGTATCCCCGGACGACCAGCCGTGAGCCATTCGGCCAGAGGTCGGCCGCCGTCGTGGAGGTAGACAGGCCATCGGTGGGGCCGGTGCTGACCGTCGCCACATGGGTCGCTTCGCCGCTGCCATCGGTGGCCACCCGATAGACGCGAGTCGATGCATCGGTCCGCTTGGTGAGCACATAGGGCACGCCCTCGGCGTTGACGACCAGCGCCTCCGCGTTCTGGGGGCCCTCGGGATAGCCGAAAGGAAAGACCTCGGGGGTGGCCTCCAGCGCGCCGCCGCCGTGCGTCAGTAGGGGCTCGGGTACCCGGAGCAGCACGGTGTCGTCGCGGTCCTCGCCATTGTCCCCAAAGTCGCCAATCCAGAGGCAGTCGCCCCCCTCGCATGGCGCCAATGCGATGTCCTCCCAGTCGATGCTGCTGGCGCCCACTAGGTGGACTGTCGCGAGAGTCTCTCCGCTGGCTGAGAGGGCCGTGATGAAGGGGCCGGCACCCGAGTCCTCGTGCACCCAGAGCACCCCAGACTGCCGTCGGCTGGCGACCACCCCCGAGATCTCATCGAGGCCCGAGTCACTCACTTCGCCCACTACCTCGGGTGTGCCCCATGCTGTGCATCCTTCGGTCGCCTCAGGGGAGTCTCCGGTCTCACTTGAGGTGTCACTCGAGCTGTCGCTCGACGGGGTGTCGTCTGCGGGTGCGCCGTCCGTGCTGGCATTGGTCGTTGTCTTTTCGGCGGGTGTCTTCGGATGGGTGCAGCCCGATGCGAGACAGATGGTCGCCAATAATGTCCAAACTCCCAACATTTCGGGTTCTCCTCTCAGCGCAGACGTCCAACCTGTCGTAGAATGGCGCGGTCTTTCAGTAACAGATCCCTGTTCAACGAACCTTGCCCCGGAGAAATCATGGCTGAGTCCAAGAATGACATCGTCCGCTGCGGACTGATTCAGTGCGCCAATCCCATCAACGACGAGAGCGTCCCTGTTGCAGACATCCAGCAGGCGATGTGGGAGAAGCATGTTCCCTTTATCGAAGAGGCAGGGAAGAAGGGCGTGCAGATCCTCTGCCTTCAAGAGATCTTCAACGGACCCTACTTCTGCCCGAGCCAAGATCCTCGCTGGTACGCCGCGGCAGAGCCTATTCCCGGACCGACCACGCACGCGCTGTCCGAGTATGCCAAGAAGTACGACATGGTCATCGTCGCCAGCCTCTACGAGAAGGCCGACCGACGGGGTGTGTACTTCAACACAGCCGCGGTGATCGACGCGGACGGCACCTACCTGGGCAAGTACCGCAAGCAGCACATCCCTCAGGTGGCAGGTTTCTGGGAGAAGTACTTCTTCACCCCAGGCGACGGCGGCTACCCGGTCTTCGACACCAAGTATG
>CAZKOI010000041.1:0-17161 GCA_964554315.1 uncultured Enterobacterales bacterium
GGGTTGAACGGGCAACATCTTACTGGCCGCGCCTCCTTCTCCAAGGGGCGTCACGGAAGTGTCACGCTGACCCGACGATGGTCGCCAATCCGTCACATTCCGGTGCGATCACTTGGCGCTCCTGCTCACCACGACGCCCCTCGGGCGGTCTTGGGGACGTCATCGTCAGCGTGTCGAGATGGTGGCTTGGGGCGGAATTGAACCGCCGACACCACGGGTATGAACCGTGTGCTCTAACCATCTGAGCTACCAAGCCGTTCATCCCAACACGCGGCCTCTCTCGGCCGAGCCATCGGCATCTAACCGAGGCCATCCGGGTGTCAATGGCTCCTGTGAGACACACCCATGAGTTGTATGCACATGCCACACAGCACCGAGACCACGAGGAGCAGGATGAGCCGCCAAAAAACGGGCACCTCCCCTACCCAGCGCGGCAGCCGACCGGGTGCGGCCACACTGATGTACACCACGGAAGCCACCGCGATTTCCACCATGGCAGCAAGCATCGCTACGAAGATCGCCATCAGTCCCCTGTGTGTTCAGCAGGATATCAGTCCTGCGGAGGTTCATCCGGGTGAGTCGCACCATCGCCATCATCGACCGGTTCTCACAGCGCTTGGGGCGTGGCGTGGGATGGATCACGCTCGCCATGGTGTTGCTCGGCGCCTTCAACGCGATCGCTCGCTACCTCGGCAAAGGGATTGGACTTCAGTTGAGCTCGAATGCCTACGTCGAGGCACAGTGGTACCTGTTCAGCCTGATCTTTCTGCTGGGATCCGCCCACACGCTCCAGCGCGACCAGCACGTAAGAGTGGATGTCCTCTACAGTCGACTGAGTCAACGAGGCCGGGCGTGGCTCGATCTGTGCGGCTCCGTCCTCTTCCTTGTTCCTTTCAGTACCTTCGGTCTCATCATCTGTTGGCCTACAGTGCGCAATTCCTGGGCCGTCAATGAGGGGTCTCCCGATCCCGGGGGCCTGGCGCGGTACCCCATCAAGACCGTGATGCTCGTCAGCTTCGCGCTGCTCCTGATGCAGGCAGTAAGCGAGATCTTAAAGCGCATCCGAACGCTTAGAGAGGAGCAAGCATGAGCGTCGACTTGCTCGGACCGCTGATGTTTGGCGTGGTCTTCTTGCTGATCTTCTCGGGGTATCCCGTCGCCTTTTCCTTGGGCGGTACCGCCTTAATCTTCGCGGCAGTCGGAGTGTCACTGGACCTGTTTCAATGGAGCTTGATGTACGCGTTTCCTGAGCGCGTCTTCGGCATCATGTCGAACTACGTCCTCCTCGCGGTGCCGTTCTTTATCTTCATGGGGACCATGCTCGAGAAGTCCAAGCTTGCGGAGGACTTGCTCACCACAATCGGTGCCCTCTTCGGAGGGATGCGTGGCGGCCTTGCACTGGCCGTCGTCTTCGTTGGCGCTCTGCTGGCGGCAGCCACAGGTGTCGTCGGCGCCTCGGTTGTCGCCATGGGGCTCATCTCTCTTCCTGTCATGCATCGCTACGGCTACGCGCCTTGGCTGAGTACCGGCGTCATCGCTGCCAGTGGAACGCTCGGTCAGATCATTCCGCCCAGTGTGGTCTTGATTGTGCTCGCTGACCAGCTGGGCATTAGCGTTGGCGACCTCTTCATAGGATCGCTCGTCCCCGGCATCCTGCTCGCTACGCTGTTCGCTGTGTTTGTTCTGGCTGTGGCCTGGCTGAAGCCGGAGGCGGCCCCCGCATTGCCGCCCAGCGCGCGTACAGAGCATGGAAGTGCACTGCTCAAGCGCGTCGCCTTGGTCATGGTACCCCCCCTCATCCTGATTCTGCTCGTGCTCGGCAGCATCTTCGCGGGGGTCGCTACGCCAACAGAGGCCGGAGCTCTGGGTGCTGTGGGTGCCATGGGCCTTGCTGCTGCGAACAAGCGCTTGAGCATGGTTGCCTTGCGGGGGGCAATGGAGGAGACCACACGACTGACGTCGATGGTCATGTTCTTGCTGGTCGGCTCGACCGCCTTTGCGCTGGTGTTTCGAGGGCTCTACGGTGACATCTGGATCGAGGATCTGCTGACCAACCTCCCGGGCGGCACACTTGGCCTTCTCTTGGTCGCGAACCTGACCATCTTCGTCCTCGGATTCTTCATCGATTTCTTTGAGATCGCATTCATCATTCTGCCGCTCTTGGTACCTGCCGCCCGGATGCTCGGCATCGACCTCGTCTGGTTCGGCGTGATGATCGGGATGAACCTCCAGACGAGCTTTCTGACTCCTCCCTTTGGTTTCTCTCTCTTCTACCTTCGCGGCGTAACGCCCGAGGAGATCCCGACGACCGCCATCTACCGAGGGGCGATACCCTTCATTCTCATACAGGTCCTCGCCCTCGGCCTGGTCATCGCCTTTCCAGAGCTCGTCACCTGGGGGCTCGATTAGCCCCTTGGATAGGCAAATCTCGCGTAGGCGAGCTCGGCCGTCGCAAAGAATTGAAACTGGTCCGCCCGCGAGGCCTTCCAGTGCTCGAAGATCTGCGAATACTGAGCGTCCTTGGCGGCATAGTCAGCCAAGATTTGATTACTGGCTTCCCAGGCTCCGCTCAGCAGGTCTTCCGAGAATGGGCGCAAGGTCACACCCTGCGCGAGGATCCGCTTGAGGGCCGCCGGGTTTCTGGCGTCGTACCGTCGCTGCATCTCGAGTCCTGCTTCATGAATGGCACTCTTTAGAATCTCCTGGTACGCGACCGGAAGTGAAGCCCAAGCCTTCTCACCGATGTAGATGCTCATGCTCGGGCCGGGCTCCCACCAGCCAGGGTAGTAGTAGTTCTTGGCCACTTTATAGAACCCGAGCTTCTCATCGTCGTAGGGGCCCACCCACTCCGTCGCGTCGATCGCTCCCCGCTCAAGGGCCGGGTAGATCTCGCCACCCGCGATGACCTGCACCGACGCACCCAACGCGCTCATCACATCGCCCCCAAGACCCGGAATCCGCATCTTCAGGCCCTTCAGACCGTCGATACCTGGAAGTTCTTCCTTGAACCACCCCCCCATCTGGGCGCCCGTATTTCCGCTGGGAAACGACCGGATACCGAAGTCGGAGAAGACCTTGGCCATGAGCTCTCCGCCACCACCTTCACCGAGCCAGGCCTGCTGCTGGCGAGCTGTCATTCCGAAGGGAACACAGGTGTCGAAGGCAAGCGCTGGGTTCTTGCCGGTGTAGTAGTAGCTGCACGTCTGACCGATCTGCACTGTCTCGTTCTGTACCGCGTCGAGGACGGCGAGCCCGGGCACGAGCTCGCCACCAGGGTAGACCCGAATGTCGAAGGCTCCGCCCGTCATGGCTTTTACACGCTGCGCCATGAATTCAGCGGCACCAAAGATGGTGTCGAGCGAGCGCGGAAACGAGCTCGCCAGGCGCCACCGGACTGTCTTACCCGTGTGAACTGCGGGCCCGGTCTCGCCGGCGGTGGTGGTCTGGGTGCCGCCGCACGCCGACACGATCGCCCCGCCGGCTGCGAGGCCTGCCAGGCTCTGCCCGAAGGTACCGAGAAATTCACGACGCTTCATGGTTCACACTCCCTGAGAAGTGGGCCCTAATCAGCGTGCCTCAATCAGGGAAGCTTCTGCTTCTTGCGGCAAGCATCCTTGAGGCCGAGCTTGCACCCCTTGTCATAGATTTCTCGGGCCTTTTCGATATCGAGTTGAACGCCCATGCCCTTCTCGTACATGATGCCGAGCGCAAGACAAGACCCCACATGGTCTCCATCGCACCCCCGCTCAAACCAACCGAGCGCGGTCACAAAGTCCTGTCCACCGGTCTTGCCCGATATGGCCAACGCCGCCCCTCGATAGCAGCCGTCAAGCGCACCCTGGTCACAGCCGGACCCGTAGACCCGCAGCGCACGGTCAACATCAGGGGTACCCCCTTTGCCTTTTTCCAAGGCAAGGCCCCACTCAACGCACGCCTGGGCATGCGAGCGCTCACAGGCGTCCTGAAAGATGGCCATCGCTTGGGTCGGGTCAGCCGCACCCCCCTCGCCCTTCATCAGCATCATGGCCCGATTGGTGCATCCTGAGATTTGCTCTAGCTCGCAACTCTTGCCGAAGAACCGAACCGCTTCCTCCATGCTGGGTTCACCATCGATGCCCTTGTAGTGCCTCATTCCAGCCTTGTAGCAGGCGCCTCCATTCTGGCGCTCTTCGCACACCTTGCCGTAGAGATCGGCGGCATACCGTTGGCTCTCCTGGACCACCTCACCCTTCTCATAGGCCGCACCGAGGATCATGCAGGACTCCCCTCCATTTTGACTGCATTCCGACCAGTAAGCCAGGAGCTCCTGCTTGACCTGTGGAGGTATACCTCGCACCGTCTTTGGCCGGGACAGAGCGGTCTGTTCCTTCGCCTTCTTGCCCGCGCTTGCAGGGAGAGTAAAGCCCAAGGCCCCAACGAGGAAAAGGAAACGCATGATCACTCCTATTGTTGTTCTGCAGCGATGGCCGCAACGACGGTCGCCAGACTAGCGCCCACACCGTCCTTGTAGCGAGAGTCAGGGTACTGCCCCTGAAGGCGCACCAGGTCAGCCTCAACCGCTCGCAAGCCACGCAAGCGCGCGTTCCGGTCCGCCAGCTTGGTGGCCGCAATGAACGCGGCTCCAGCAGCCTCACGTCGTTGATAGACGAGGCGGTCTCGAGCTTCCTTCCAGAGCGTCACCGTCGCGGCGCCGCAGGGTTGATCTTGGCAGACGGCAAGCTGCTGAAGAGCCCCCTCAAGATCGTTAGCGGCCATACGCTCTCGCGCCGCATCCATTACAGCGGCAGCGCCGGCATCTGGGGGGACAATTCTGCGCTTGGGCCCCGACGCGGCAGCCACCTGTACCTCGGAGTCTTCGAGGCGCTCCGCTGAGATTGCCGCAATCGGTACGAAGGCCTGCTCATCAGGACTGGCCACGGCGTCCGTGGCCGCATCGGCCCCTCGCTTCTCGATCTCGACCAAGCGGTCCAGGTAGACCTTTACCGCATTCTGAGCCGCTGGACGCTGGGTCTTGGCCCGCTGACACAGTTCCCATGCGGCCTCGAGCCGGTCTCGCCGATCGACGTCCTCCATTTCACCGCCGATCAAAGCCTCGAGCTGCTTCTCGATGCCGCTGAAGTCAACGGGGCTCAGCTCCTCTGGTGCGGCCGCGGCGGCCGGCGCGACCCCGCCGCCATACTGACGTACTACACACGAGGTCGAGAGCAAAGCGAACGCGGCAAGGGGGATGAATCTCATGGCAAACCTTCTATCACGGCGGCGTCAGTACGGTATCCGACCCCACCGCGCGGGGCACGTCCTGTCTGATGGTCAAGAGGTAGTCCGACAGGGGCGACGAAAGGCCAACGGGAGAGAACCGACGAACGGGATCATCGCCGCCCTCTACGAGCACACCTCGGCCCTCCTCGCTGCTGCCGATGCCGGGAAGCCCGGTACCCTCCTCAACCGGTACCATGGTGTGCGTATCCCCAACGATCCATTCTTCGGCCTCGTCCGGCGGGGCACCCAGCAATCCCGCATCAGCCAACCCCTGCGCTGCGCCCATCCAAACCGGGAGCGCGCCATTGCTGCCCTGAAGCCGAATGGCGCGTCGACGCATGGGCGTGTTGTCGTCATTGCCGACATAGCTCACCAGCGTGAAGCCCTCCGCCCATCGCCACCCGTCTGCTGATGCTTTGGGTACAAAGCCGGCAAAGGCGGCATTGCGGTATCCATTCGTCGTCCCCGTCTTACCGGCTACCGGGACCACGGCGCCATCAATGGTGACCGACGTCAGTGCCCTGCGTCCCGTTCCCCAGCGGACCACGTTGCGCAGGATGTCGCCGACCAAGCGCCCCGGACCCGGATCGGCCATCGGTCGCGGGACGGCCCGAGCCTCATAGAGCAACCGCCCTTCCGCATCCCAAATCTCGGAGATGAGCTGAGTGGGGTGCCGTGGCGAGGCCACATCGCCGTCTGCGGTCCGGCCGGGGAAGCTCCAAGCCTGTCCATCCATCACCCCTTGGTACATTGTCGCAGCCTCTTCTAGGCTGATGTCCACAGCGCCAAGCGGCATGCTGAGGACCGGAGGTAGAGGCTCTTGAATGCCATATGTCTTGGCCAGCAAGCCCATGTAGCGGAGGCCCACCAAGATTCGCATATCCGGGTGGTACTGGAGGAGTGACCAATCGTACGGGTCGATCGAGCCCCAGACCAGCAGCCGGCGCTTCATGATGCCGTGCAGACGCACCATCGTGGCAAGCGTCACTTCACCGTCTACCCGTACGCTCGCTAGGCTGGGCGCTGGTCTTAAATCCCTCACCCAATCGGGCCAGTCGGCAGCGTCGATCGCACGAGACGCTTTGTCTTCCCGCGCGCACACCACTTGCTCATCCTCCGCGGTCACCCGCAGCGGCTCGAAGACGGCCAAATCCGGGACGTCCAGCGGGCCAAGATCCCAAGCGTCCGAAGCCCCCTCTCGCCCCTGCGATATGGTCATCTTCAGTTTTTCAAGAGCAGCCACACACGGCGTTCCCAGCGCAGCGAGCGATCGGTAGCTGCGCCGCAGAGACGACAGGCGCTCCTCGACGCGGTCACCGTTGGCGACGACCCGATCGCGCTCGGCCTCTATGTCTCGACCGTAGAACATTGTTCGAAGATACGGCGCGTCCTGATGGTCGTGGCCCAACTCCTGCATCAAGTCGAACTTCGCTGCAGAAAAGGCCATGCTGCTCAGCCGAGACTCCGTGCTGATCACCCCCTCGTCATCCCGAATTCTTCGGATGTAGTCCATCCAGTCTTCACCCTCGCGTCGCGTCAGCCCCACCGCCTCGGCCAGGATCTGAAACTGCTGCGGAGCAAGTCGGTCGGTGAGGTGCATGAGCAACCAGATACTCCCAAGGTTCTCACTGCGCGTGCCCAACCAGGCCAGACTGACCCAATCCTCTTGCTCATGGTCGGCCCGCGGGTAGTACCACGTGCCCTCAAAGCTAAAGACGTTGTGGCGGTTGTCGATCACATCCGTCGGCACCCACCCCAACTGAAACGCCGCGTTGTAGAGCAAAGGCTTCCAGATACTGCCCAGCTGTCGCTTGGCGTGAATGGCTCGGTTGAAGTTCCGGTTGTCGTTGCCGCCGACCATGGCGCGAATCTGCCCGCCTTCGAGGGCCATCACGGCACCCTGCAGCGTGGGGCGGCGCTCGAGATCGCAGATCCACTCTTCGTCACGCCGCTCCCGAATACTGACGAACAGTGGCCTGTCGCTCTGGACCAACGACACGACAGCGTCTCGGTCAGCAGCCGAGCCTCGAGCCCATAGGTTTCCTTGTCGCGCCCGTGCGAGCACATCGGCAACGCGCCTGACCGCGGCATCATCGACCCTGCACTCACCGCTCGGAAGCTCCAGCATCATGCTGCCCTTGCCGCGGGCAGCGTGAAAGGTCCGGGGTCCGACTCGACGACTGGGATCGAACCCGACCTTGGTGTCGGCGTCCATCGAGAAATCCTCGATCGTGACGGCATCGAGAGCACCACCAACCTCCGTGAGGTGGTGCCAGAGTCCGTAGGTTGCGCCGGCTTGTGCCTCAGCGCTGAGCGTGGTCACGATGGTGATGCCTGCCGTCGAGGGGTTGTCGATACCCAGAGACTCGAAGAGGGCAGGAAACGGTGCGGCGGTGAGTCGCGCCTCGACTTCGTCAATGACGACGTTGCTGTCGTACTGAAAACGCCCCTTCTTAAACGGTATGTCCGCCTCCACGAGCTCGGCGTGAACCGTTGACGTGAGAATACCGTCTGCCCGCATCCGATCCAGCACATAGTGCGTGCGATGCCTCGCTCGCTCTCGGGCCTGCGCGCGCGCCTCCGCGGTGCGTCCAATGAAGGGGTTGTACCGTGCCGGAGCTTTCACCAACCCGGCGAGAAAGGCACACTCGAGGGTTCCGAGCTCCGACACCTCCTTGTCGAAGAAGTATCTCGCCGCAATGCCCAGCCCTCGCCCGTTACTGCTGACGTGAAACTGGTTTGCATAGAATTCGAGGATGTCCTGTTTTGTGAAGTGAGCCTCTAGCCTGAGCGCGTTGAGAAGCTCCTGCCACTTGCTTCCGAGTGACCGGTCAGGACGGTAATAGAGGTTCTTCGCCGTCTGCTGGGTCAGCGTGGAGCCTCCTGCCACCATGCGCCCAGCTCGAAGATTCGCCACCATTGCCCGCGCTATGCCGAAGACATCGACGCCATGATGGTCCCAGAATCGCTTGTCTTCTGCGGCGACGATGGCCGACAACCAAGCACTGGGGATCTCCTCATAGGGTACATAGGTCCGATGCTCTCGCGCGAAGAACACACCGATCTTCGTCTCCCGGTCACCAAAGAGCACCGGAGACTCTTGCGCAATGACCATTCGAATGTGGTCTCTCGAGAGGTGCTCGCCAGGGTTCTGGACGATGCCGCGCCAATACGCCCAAACCACCGCCAAGCCGACCCCTAAAGCACCCGCGAGCACTGCGACTTGGAGCTTTCTCCGGCCTGCACGCCTCACGCACAACCTCCCGTCACCGACGATAGCAGCGACTCGAAGGCCTTGCCTGATGGATGCGCGGAGGCAACGTCCCGACATATTGCAGGCAGCCCTGGCTCCGACATGGCGCGGTGCAGGGCCTCCGCCCACACCGAGGCTTCATCGGGACGGTCTACGGTCATCCAACCCTCGGGCAAAAACTCCGCCGCGCCGTTGGTGGGTGTCGTGATCACCGGAACCCCGCAGGCCAGTGCCTCGAGCACGGCATTGGCCGAGGCATCGTAATGGGTCGGTAGAACCATCACGTTCGCCTGCGAGATGATCCGCTCAGGATCCGCCACTGAACCATGAAAGAGGACGCGATCGCTCAGCCCAAGTCGGCGTGCCTGCGCACGAGCGCCCCAGCCCACATCACCCACAACGTGCAGTGCAACGCCCGGCATGAGCAAAAGGGCCCTCAGCGCGCGCGCGAGGCCCTTTCGGCGCGCATTGTCGCCGACAAATACCATCGCTGGACGATGGGAGCGGGGCCCTGGAACAAAGCGCTCCAGATCCACACCATTCCGAACCAAGCGGATTTGAAGCTTCTCCAGACCGTAGTGAGCCACCATCTGATCACGAACCATAGAGCTGTTCACGATGAGGGGTTGAGCATCCTGACAAGCGTGCTTGTCGATCTCCACGATGGTGGTCCAATGCCGACTCGGAGCCTCCCCTGAGGCCTGCGCCGCGGCGCACCCCGCCCCGGCCCTGAACGGAGCGTCGCGCCCTCCCCGCTCAAAGTGAAGAAAGGCGTCGTAGGCCCCCGTATCGATCCGGGCGAGTGCGGTGACCAGCCCTTCCGCCTTCCGCCGAATTCCTCGTCCCTTGGCATCGAGTGGACGGTGCTGCACCCTAGGAGACTCTGACGCGAATACGTTCGACCAAACATCGATTCGGTGCCCCGTGCTCGCAAGCCAGTGGACGAAGCCGTGAGCCACCCGCTCCATGCCTCCTCGAGCCTCAAACCGCCGTACGGAAACCCCTACCTTCAATGGACCAGCCTCCCGACGACACCTCGCCCGACATGGCCTCGTTTCGGGGAAACCTTTTGACGCATCGCTCTGTTCTAACGCCCCATGGCTCGGTTATGCCGGCAGTATGTTTCACGACACCTATGAAGAATCTCGAGCGGCCTTTCGAGCCCTCACTACCCGCCACGGCGGCATCCTTCATTCGTGGGAGGTCATCCCACCCCCAACACCCGATGAGGGGGAGGGCTTAACCATTGATGCTGCCGTCTTTGGCGACGGTCCACGGGCACTCATCCTCTCGAGTGGGCTTCACGGCGTTGAAGGCTTTGCCGGTAGCGCAGTACAGCTCGATCTCATCGACAGAGGCCTCCCCGCTGACCTGCGTGTGGTCTTAGTCCACGCCCTCAACCCCTTCGGCATGGCTCACCTGAGGCGCGTGAACGAGAACAACGTCGACCTCAACCGCAATTTCTTGGCCCCCGACGAGGCGTACTCCGGTAGCTCCCCGGGGTATCAACGCCTTGATCCTCTCCTCAACCCCCAGGAGCCCGCCGGCCCTCAAGACTTCATGCTTCTTAGAACCGCGTGGCAGATCATGAGACACGGCTACAACACACTCAAAACCGCCGTGGTCGGGGGCCAGTACGACTACCCCCAGGGACTCTTCTTCGGTGGCAGCGAGCTTCAAACAAGCCCCCGCGTCTTGCTCCGTGAGCTTCCGCCTCTGCTCGATGGCGCGGAGCACATCGTCCACATTGACTTTCACACCGGCCTCGGGAATTCGGGTACGTATGCGCTGCTCGTCGACACTGACGCAGGCAGTGCCGACCACATACGCCTTCGCGAGGCCTACGGCGATCGCGTGCAACCATGGGATGCCGACCACGGTGTCGCCTACAAGATTCGAGGTGGACTACCGGAGGCGATGGTTCGCCTCTTTGGCTCCCGAACTGAGGTGATCACCTGTGAGTTTGGGACCCTGCCCGCGCTGAAGGTCCTGCGAGCCCTCCGAACGGAGAATCAAGCCACGCACTGGGGCGGCGACCAGGACGGGGCACGGGCAAGCCTCCTTGCCGCATTTCGGCCACCGTCCGCATCTTGGGAGTCTGACATCATCATGGGCGGGCGCCGTGTGGTTGATCAAGCAATCGAACAGTTGAGGGCTTGACCAAGCTGGCCGTGCTGCATAGCAGTCCATGCTCGGCGACGTAGGCAAGTGGTAAGCCAGAGGTTTGCAAAACCTCCATTCACCGGTTCGAATCCGGTCGTCGCCTCCACCCCTTCAAAAAACCGCGTTTCTCGCCAGCGAGGGACGCGGTTTGTTCGTTCGCGTGTTGACACGGCGCTCCCGTTGCTCAAAACTGCGTCAAACCTCGCCCCTCCGAGAATAACCGTGCGACTCCTCCCCACCGGCCTCCTGGCATTGCTGATGGCCCAGCCGGCCCTGGCCCAAGAACTGGGAGGCCGGGCGGATAGAGCTTCGCCTGCTCAGGAGGCACCTGAGGCGCCCACCATCATTGCACTGCCGAAGGTCAAGACGTTCATTCAGGCCGACTACCCCGAGGGTGCGCGAGCCCAGGGCATCGAGGGCGCAGTCGGCCTGATCATTGAGATCTCCGCCGACGGCACCGTGGTCGCCGCCCAAGTCTCCCGCCCAGCGGGCCATGGATTCGATGAAGCGGCTGAAGCGGCCGCACGGAAGATGACCTTCGAGCCTGCCCGAGCAGAAGAGGGTCCGGTGGGCGTCGCCATTGAGTTTGAGTATCGCTTCGAGCTGAGCCCGGAAGACAAGCAGAACGCACTCGAACCTGTGAATCTCGAAGGCATCGTCCGGCAGATGGGTACCCGGGACCCCATGTCGGGTGTCACCGTCAAGGTTCGTGTCGGCGAGATCGACTACGAGGCCACCACTGACTCCGAGGGGCTTTACCGCTTCAGGGGACTCCCCAACGGCAAGGCGATCGCAAAGGCTGACTCGGCAGGACATGCACCCACGAAGGAGTCGTTCAGCATCAAGGAGGGCCAAGTCACCTCTGTCCCGCTGTGGTTGAGACCAAATGTCACGTACAACGACGCGATGGTGGTTGAGGCCGACCGGCCCGAGCCCGACATCTCGCGTCGGTCGATCACCGTGGCCGAAATCAAGCGCATTCCAGGCACATTCGGAGACCCCGTTCGCGTCATTCAGAACCTGCCGGGGACGGCCCGCGCACCGTTCGCAACAGGCCTGGTCGTCGTGCGCGGATCAAATCCAGAGGACACCGCTTTCTACGTGGACGGCATCCGCGTTCCGCTCATTTACCATCTCGGCGGGCTGGTATCGATCATCAGCGACGACCTGGTCGGTACGGTCGAATACCTCCCCGGTGGCTACGGCGTCGAGTACGGCCGGAGCATGGGCGGTGTCATCAACGTTCGAACCAACCAGGACTACCCCGACCGGTTCAGAGCAGAGATATCGCTCGACCTGTTGGACGGCAGCGCAGTGGTTCAGGGTCGAACTGGAAAGAATCGGCGATGGGGCGTGACGGCTGCGGGACGCCGCTCATGGATCGACGCCTTCGTGACCCCGCTGGCGGGTGGCGCTGGCTTCACAGTGAAGCCCTACGGGTGGGATTACCAGGTCAAGGTCGACGACCTTGAGAAGCCCGACGGAAAGTTTTCGGTCCTGCTCATGGGGTTCGGCGATCGACTCTTTTTCGGCTCACCAGCGGATGTCGCACAGGGCACCGACGCCGACACCCAAGGAGACGCCGATGTCTTCTACGGCTCGCAACGACTCATCGCCCAATACTTCCAAGACCTGGACGACGACCTCACCCTTCGGCTGACCCCTTCCCTTGGGTACGACACTATCGGCTTCGCGCTCGGCAACGACTTCAAATTCGACCAAGTCAGCTGGCTGACGGAGTTCAGAGCCGACCTCCTCTGGTCGCCGTCGGATGTGTTCACCCTGCGTCCGGGCGTCGACCTCTTGGCGGGACCATACAAGGTGGGCATTACCTTACCCCTCGATCCGGAGCAGTTGGTGGCGAATGACCCGGTCGCCGAGCGCGATGATTTTCGCGTGGAGTTTGAGGGCAGCTTCCTCGCTGTCGATCCCTTTATCGAAGCCTGGATAAAGCCCCTGGACGGGTCTGAGCGACTCCAGCTGGTCCCGGGTGTACGCTTCAACTACTTCAGGCTCCCTCACTACACCATCTGGAGCATCGACCCTCGCTTCTCGATGAGGTTCTCCCCATTCGAGAACACCACGCTGAAGGCGGGCACAGGGCTCTACCACCAACCGCCCCAAGGGCCCGACCTCGGCTTTGAAGAGGAGGACATTCGGGTCGACTATGAGCGCTCGTGGTCCTCAGAGGTCGGCATTGAGCAGAAGTTTGGCGATGCTGTCGATACCGACCTTACTTTCTTCTACAAACGCCTCGATGAGCTGATCGTGGACAACGAGGACTTCGAGACGTTGGATGACCCCTTCACCGTCAACGGCGGACAGGGTCGCGTGCGGGGTCTCGAGGTGATGGTCCGCCATAACCCCGTGGGCCAGTTCTTTGGCTGGATCAGCTACACCCTGTCCTCCGCCGAGCGCTACGCCGTGCCCCTCGAGCGCCGGGAGAACGGTCGCCAGTTTGTGGAGAAGGAATGGCGCCCATTCGAGTTCGACCAGACCCACATACTGGTGGCCCTGGCAGGCTACGACCTACCGAAGGACTGGGGTGTCTCCGGCCGCTTCCGGTATGTGACCGGCAACCCCTACACGCCGTTCGAGGGAGGTGTCTACGATATCGATGGACAAGAATACTTTCCGACACAGAGCGGGAGCGGCCTCAGCAAGCGCATGCCTGCGTTCTACTCGCTTGACCTTCGGGTGGACAAGACGTGGACCTTCAAGCGCTGGTGGCTCGAGACCTACATCGACATGCTGAACGTCGTTCGAGGCGAGAACCCTGAGGCCATCGACTACAACTACGACTACACCGAGTCCACCTACATTCGCGGGCTCCCGTTCATTCCCTCCATTGGCCTGCGTGCGGAGTATGCGTTTTGATGTGGATTTTCCTGCTGGGCCTGGGGTGTCGCGTCGACGAGCTAAGCCAGCGTTGGCAGCTGGACAGAACGCGTATTCTCGCTGCTCGTTCCATCGTTGACGAAGCGCCGGACGCCATCTTGGGCACACGCGCCGAGGGGCGCCCCGGCGAGACACTGCGGTTTGAGTCGCTCACCTACTCGCCCCAGGAGACCCCCATCGCCGGGATGCTGTGGTTCGCGTGCCTCGATGACGGAAATCCCAACGACGGCTGCAGCGTCGATGCAGGAGACACTGGAGCTGCGGAAGGAGGAGCAGATGGACTCGGCACGGGGGGTGGCGTCATTGGGTTTGAGCCCATCGTCGCGCCACGACTCCCTATTCCTGAGGACATACTCGACGACATCGACGATGCGTCACGAAGCGAGGGAATCTCGGCCCTCGTGAACATCGTCGCCATTCCCGAAGACGTGATGGACGACCTCAAGGAATCGGACGCCACCAGTGAGGCGATGAAGGATGTCGACTTCGCCTCCCTAGAGGTCGCGTTCAAGCGGGTGCCAATGAGCGAGTCGCTGACCCCGAACCACAACCCCGACATCGTCGACTTTGTTGTCGCCGGCCAGCCGCTCAATGGGGAGCAAGGCTTCACCGCCCGAGTGGGCAAGACCTACGTGATTGAACCCCTCTTGGCGGAGGGGCACATCGAGACCTATGTCTACCAAACCAGCTCAGGGGTACTGGAGTACCGATCGGAGGAGCCCTACTTCAGCTGGTACACCGAGCTTGGGGCCGACTCGACCGAGGACGGAGCCCGCTTCGACCAGCCCTTCTCTCTCCACCCCTACAGCAAAGCAGAGTGGACCGCGCCCACCGTACCCGGCCGCATCCTCATCCATGTTGTCGTCAGAGACCGCCGAGGCGGCATGGGATGGCGCTCCCTTACAGTCAACGTTTTGTAAGAACGGGCCTAGCCCTCAGGGGCCACCGACAGGGGCACTGCCGTCCCCCGTGCACGCATCAACACCTGGGGGCCCTGGATCGCCTCCATCGACGTGCAGTTCGCCAGAGGAAAAGGAACGCCCTCTTCGCAACCTTGGCCTACCACGACGGTGGGGATCAGCAGGTGAAACCCCTCGGGGGGTAGCGGTGGAAGCGGGACGTCAACATCGAATGCGACCCCCTCGGTGGTCACCTTCACCGCAGGCGAGAGTGCTCCACATGCCGATGGCGCCGTCGGAATAAAGGCTTGTGAGCCCGCATCGAATCGCTGCCAGGTGACCCCTCGACAGGTTGGAACAAAAACAGCATCTGATTCCGCTCGAACCATGATGCCGTCAGACCCCTCTCTTGTGATGGAAACGGGGCCCGCAAAAGCAACGGGCACCAGCACATGCAACCACACAATTCCTCCAACCAAAGCTCGACAATCTCCACCATAGCGGTTGTGGCGGTGCGTGTCTGACGATTCTCACACAAACGCACCGGCCGAAGCCGTGTTACGCTTCGCCGCCGTGGGGTTCTATTGGCCCGCGTGCGCGTCAAGCGCACCAGCGCTGACCCTGACGAAGCCCATCGGGAAATCCATCCCGATTCTCTGGAGACCCAGAATGAGAACATTCAAGTCCCTGAAATTTTGGCTGGCAACAACCGCCTTCATGGTCGGGTTGAGCGCGCCAGCTACCGCTGCGGACAGCCCCGGGGCGACCGCCCTCCAAGAGTTGAAGGAGGGTGCCGCCACAAAGAATGCGGTCCAAAACCGCTTCTTCCTGAAGGAAGGCAGAATCGAAGCCACACCCATCCTGGGCTACGTACCAAACGACCCAATGGTGAAGCGCTTTGTGGGCGGCGTCCTGGGGGCCTACCACTTCTCGGAAGAGTTTGCGGCCGAGGGTGCTTTCCTCTACTCGCCTGACTTGGGGCAGAGCGACCTCAAAGGCTTGGTGAACACGCTCGTCGCCATCCCTGCTCGAGAGCAGGGCTCATCCAACAGTTTTCAGCAGCCCCTGGACAAGATGATCATGGGCGCCACCTTTGCTGCCCGGTGGGCGCCTTTCTACGGCAAGATCAACGTCATTGGCGAGTCCGTTCTGAACTTCGATGCGTATGGCGTGGTCGGCCTCGGCATGCTCTCTCTCCAGTCGTACTACGCCACCGCAGAGATGGGGGGCAACGACGAGATCACGACCAACCTCGAGGCCGCTGGCAAGAGTGTGGTCATCACACCGAACGTCGGCGTTGGCTTCAACTTCTTCCTGAACCAAACCATGGCGCTCAAGCTCGATGCAAGGAGCTACTTCTACTTTGCCAACGAGCCGCAGTACAACCCCAACGAACCGGTTGAGACCAAGCGCCTCTACAACAACCTCGTGGCCTCCGTCGGGCTCAGCTTCTTCGTCCCTGAGATGAAGAAGCGGATGTACAACTTCTAGGTCGGGGAGGACGTCATAATGCACACCACTCGCACAACACTCGTCCTGCTTGCTGCGCTGTTCTGCGGCCCAGCGATAGCAGATTCGACCGAAAGCAACGATGGCATCGCTCAAGATGAGGGCGATGACGACCTTGGAGACATCTTGGGCGGCCCGGACGACTCCGAGCAATCGTCAGAACAAGAAGCTCAAGACTTCGCCTCCGGCAACACGGGCACCAACATCGGGGCCCGCCAAGAAGACGTGGAGATTGTCGAGGGCGACAGCGGAAAGAAGCGGCTCATCAAGACCATCCAGCGAAAGACGTTCTCCAAGAAAGGGCGCTGGGAGGCATCGCCGCACATCGCGTTCGTCGCCAACGATCCCTTCCTCAAGCGCTACATCGTGGGTGCGGGGATCAACTACAACCTGACCGAGATCTTCGCCATCGAACTCAGCCTCGACTTCTCACCGGACCTCGGCGAGTCGGACTACAAGGCGGTCACGTCACAGCTCATCAACGAGAACAGCGTGAGCCCGGACATCTCGAGGCTCACCTACTTCGGTTCGGCGTCGATGCTCTTCTCGCCCATCTACGGGAAGGTGGCCGTCACCGGCGGAAACATCATTAACTTCGACATCTACACTGCATTCGGTATGGGCATGACCGCGACCCAGGAGTGTCTGGAGTGCCTTGACGCTGCAGACGACCCCGGTCCGACGATTGCAACACGAGACCAGGTGCACCCCACCACCAACTTCGGTGCAGGTGCCCGGGTCATCTTCAACGAGAACTTGGCAGTACGCCTCGAGGGACGCTCGATGATCTACATCGAGACGGTCAACTCGACTCAGCTCGAAATGAAGAACAACCTCATCATTCAAGGTGCGGTGTCCATGTTCTTCCCGGCGATGAAGTAAAGGGAGTTCGGCATGACTCGATTTCAACTCACGATTGCTCGAGGACCTCAACAAATGATGAGAAGCCTTGCTCCTCTCGCGCTCATCGGCGCGTCGCTCGCCAGCACCCCTGCTCAGGCGATTCCCTGTGCAGAGGTAGCCAGCATGTTGAATGCCGGCGTACCGGCCAACATCGTCGCGAGCGCAGTGCGCGACTCCGGAGCCCAGTACACGGCCTCGGACATCGCGTGTCTATCGAAGGCGGGCGCTCCCGCCTCCGTGCTCTCCGTCGCTCGATCCATGACCGCCGCCGCTGAGC